>NZ_JBFUKF010000005.1:0-49012 GCF_056400985.1 Mucilaginibacter sp. P4_G9
GGCAACAACAACTGCAAGATTACCTGCTAAATCAAACACATCTATAAATTCTATTAATTTTACAATGATTATAGTTTTTATCTATATTAACACAGGTGGTGCATATTTAATCGTCTCTTTATATTGATTTAGTACCTTTGGGCTTGCAATAATTAAAATGACGTCTCTCAATTCCCCTAAATATAAGACCCCCGTTTTTAAGAAAAACCAGCCCGACGATACCTATAAATTTCAGCCGCTGCCTGCACCTGCGGGCAAATACCCATACCATTTACAGTTAAAAGATATTGTGCCCAACTTAAATAATGAGCGCATAATGTTTCACATGATTGGCGATACAGGGGGCCTGGGCAACCCGGCATTGCAGCAATTGATAGCTAATACCATGGCCGGTCAATGTAATAAAGCAGGCAACGCGGGCACCAGTCCGCAGTTTTTATATCACCTGGGCGATGTAGTTTACCACTACGGAGAAGCCGAACAATATGACCCGCAATTTTTCCAATCTTTCAACAATTATCCCTGCCCCATTTTCGCGATAGCCGGCAATCATGATAGCGATGTTAATCCCTTAAACATTCATCCATACAAAAGCCTTGATGCTTTTACAAAGGTGTTTTGTGATACCACATCCCGGCCTGTTATTTTCAGCCATCAAACCCACCGCAAAAGTATGGTTCAGCCCAATATATACTGGACCATGGAAACGCCTTTGGCTACCATAATTGGCTTGCACAGTAATGTACCCAAATTTGGCATTATAACCGATGAGCAAAAAAATTGGTTTATTAATGAACTCTGCCAGGCCAATCTTAATCATCCTGAAAAAATACTGATAGTTTGCATTCATCATGCGCCTTATTCTGCCGATATCAATCATGGTTCAAGCCTGCCAATGATCAATTTTTTAGAGGATGCATTTGAGACCGCTGGCAAAAGGCCCGATATTGTTTTCAGCGGGCATGTTCATAACTATCAAAGGTTTTGTAAAAATTATGCTGATGGCAAAAGTGTTCCCTTTATTATAGCAGGAGCAGGCGGATTTGACGAATTACACAGTGTAGCCACCCTGGATGATGAGCGTTTTACAGCCGATATTCCGCAATTTGATGATGTTATGCTGATGAGCTATTGCGATACCGGGTACGGATTTCTCCAGATCACTATAAGCAAAGGTGATGATGAAGTAGTACTCAATAGTAAATACTTTAATGTAACACAAAAAGAGACTACACTAATAGATTCCGTTACCATTAGCAAAAGCATCCAACAAAAAAACCTCCAGGCTTACGACTGAAGGTTTTACTGATTTACTTATGGCCGCCTGATAAAAAAGTTTATTATTTTACTTTTAAATCACTCCCGGCTATATCTTCCCAACGGTAATAATGAAAAGTTTTATCATTACTCATTACTACAAAAATACCATGTTTAAATATTTCATTAAGCGGTACAGCTATTACATCAGATCCATCGCTTTGACGTGCAGCCACATTTGCCACTTTTAATAAGCGGTGTTCAAAAGGATTGTTTTTTGTACCCTCGCGGCTAAATATCTGAAATCGGTTTGCCCCCTGGTCTGATACCAAAATATATCCCGTAGTATCGGTTAATTTGTAAACCGAGATCCCTTCATGGTCGGCCATAAAACCGCTTGTTCCAAATATGGCAAGCTGCTTATCGCCCTTTTCAGGATCTGCATAATATTGCCTTACACCAACTTGCTCATCCGAGTAATAAATATAACCCAACTCATTATCTACTGCAATTGATTCAATTTCCTTTTTACCGCTATACTCACCAAACTTACGTACAAGGCGGGCCTTAACATTCCCCGTACCATCATCTGTAAGCAGATATTGCCAAATGTACCCTCCTTTAAGCGGACCATTTTTACGCCCGACAATGGCATACATCTTACCATTCTTCGCAGTATAAATTGATATACCCATCAGGTCGCGGTACTCATTACYGGTTTCGCCGGCAAATGCTTCTATACCTCCGTTATCTACCGGTTTCAAATCGGGCAGGGAGTATACGCGCAGCTTATGTGTTATGCGTTCTGTAGTAATGGCAATATCTGTTGGTTTGCCATTTAACATTAAGCCGTAGGCTATATCCACATTATTAGGGCGCTTAAGGCCTTTCACTGTTTTGTTAGCTATTATTTTCCCTTCCAGGTTAAAAACATAAAGCGCGCCATCGCTGTTTTTATCCGTCCCAACAATAAGGCTTTGCGCCGGGTTACYGCGGTTAATCCAAATTGCAGGGTCATCGGTATCAAACCCAACCGGATCTGTAATAACTGCAGGTTTTATTTCGGCCGAATTTATGCCTGGCAAATTGATATTACTTTTATTGGCAGCAGCAGTTTGTCCGCAGGCCGTGTTAAATAGCAGTAAAGCTAATGGCGCTATATAAAAAATATTAAATCTGTTCATTAAGTTAAAATAACAGGCGGTCGCTATAAAGAAACCGCCTGTAGTGAATTGTAAATTACCTGCTACTTTGTTCCGAAGGCCCCTACAAATACCGATGGGTCTGGCGATTTATAAGTTATACCATTTATAATAATACCTGCCGCGTGGTGGCGGGTGAAAGTAGTTATGCCTTTTGTTAATGCGGGCGATCCTGCTTTTAAATGAAAATCCMAGCTGGTGTTAAAATCTGCATTGCCGGTTGATATGCTAAGTGGATAATTTACAAATTGCGGATCATTCTCCCCTGCATTTTTGCCAATCACATCATTTACGCCTGCCACAATTTCGGCGCTGGGCTGAAACTGGTTAACGGTAGTCTGATCAAATCCATAATACCAGTTATTGCTATACACCGACCGCTTATCCTCGGGTTTCTTGGTATCTCTTTTAACACCAAAACGGGTGTTGGCAAAAAGATTATTATACAAATCAGCCCTAACGGTACTTTCCAGCCAAACTGATCCGCCTTTTGCGGTAGGCCTTCTCCAACCAGTGTTGATCATGGTATTATTATAGGCTATAATATAAGCCTGTGGTACACGGTCGCCGGTGTTTGATAGCTTAAAGGCATTGGTATTGGTACTGTATACCATGTTATAAGCCAAATCTGCCAAACATCCCGATTTAAAGTTCATAGCCTCGCCGCCTGTTATACCTGTAGTATAAAATAAATTGTTGGCAAAAATCACTTTACCACCTTCAATATAGGTACAATCCTCATTAAAGTTCCTGATAGTGCTGTTGATCACCACCAGTTTCCCGTTAACATTTGAAAACCATAATGCCGGCAAATTTTCGCCGCTTACCGCTTTGTACAAACCTTGCTTTACCGATGTTGAAGCATCAGAAGTTGTAGAACCGCCATATTCCAATATGGTGTTGTCAAGCACCAGCTCGGCGCAACTTTTTGCGGCAAGTATCCCTCCCCAAAGCCTGCCAAATTTTTTGGCTGTGGTTTTATATGCATCATTCACGGTAAATTTAACCGGGTTTTCTGCAGTACCATAGGAGTACAGGTTGCCTTTTACAATAATTTCGGGCTTGGCAACGGTATCCATCAATACGGTCACACCTTCTTCAATGGTTAATGATTTTCCTTCCGGGATAATAATGTCTCCCTTGATCATCTGCGTACTTCCTTTTGCCCATACACCCGATACCTCACCAATGGCCGATCCATCGGCCGGGGTTGTATCAACATCAATATTTGCTTTTTGGCAACCTGCAAAAATCACAACCGATAATGCGATACCTGCAGAAATTTGTTTTAAGTTCATTTTATATATTTTTAAATGATGATGTTTTTATAGTTTATACCTGATACCCAACAGGTAGCTTTGTTTATAATAGTCTTCGCGGATTAACGTTTGCCCGTTTGATACAAGCTTCTCCTGAATTTTAAGGTTTTCGGGATTGGTCCCTTTAATAAAGAGTTTAGCTGGTGTATTGAGCAGATTTCCAGCTTTTAAAAACACACTTATACCGCCTTTAAATCTTTTTTCGGCCGAGAAGTCCATCTGTATAAAACCTTTTTGCCACAGGTCATTATTTAAAAACTGCGAAACGGTATTGATGCGAGGCCCGGTATAAGCGCCAGCCAGTTGGGCATCCCAACCCTTTTTGGTATCCTTATAGAGTAAAGAAATATTACCAATATGTGCAGACTGGCCATAAAGCGGGCGCGATTGCTCAACAGAAATGGCTTCAACATCGCCTGTTGAGCTGTTAATTACCCTTGAGGTTTTAGGCGTGGTAATGCGTGAGTGGGTATAAGTATAGTTGGCTTTGATACCAAATTTATTAAAGAATTTAATATAATCGATCTCCACCCCATAGTTGCGTGCGGTGCCAAAATTACCCGGACTATAATAGATATCCTGACCGCGGGTGGCATCGGCCTGGAAGGTGTATTCAATAGGATCTTTAATTGATTTATAAAACGCGCCTATCAGTAATTGTTGAGATGCATCGGGGAACAGTTCATAGCGCAGATCAAAGTTATCCGCTTTGGCGCGTTTCAAATCGGGGTTACCACGTTCCTGGTATTCTTCGGTTACCACCTTACTTGGTACTATTTCATAAAACCCGGGGCGGTTAAGCGATTTAAAGTATGATGCATGCAGCTGGTCTTTATCGCCCAGTTTATATTTCAACGTTAAACTTGGCAATACATCGGTAAATACCTGGCTTCCTTTAGGCCTTAGCTCACCTGCCGGAAACAGCAGGTTATATGCCTGGTTGGTATGCTCAACCCTTGCGCCGCCGGTTACCTGCAAAGCATTAACAGTAAATTTAAACATTCCGTAACCGGCACTTGTTTTCTCTGAAGCATCATAGGTTAATGGGTTATTTACAGCGCCGGTAGGGTTTTGAACGGCCCATGCTACATCTGTATAGTTTTGAAAATCGGTACCATACTGTGCAGTAGTGTTAATCGGGTAAAGTGTGTAGTTATTAAAAAAACTACTGCGTTGCTTATCCCTGTATAAACCACCTGCTGTAAAATCAACATTTACACTGCCAACCGGTACGGTGTAGGTTATATCCAAATAACCTGCTTTATCTTCATCGGTGTTGCGCTCCCAGCGATGTGTGCTTTGGTCAACCACAGTACGCCTGTCAACATTATTATCACGTACACCGCTTAATGAAATAGTTGTATTATCGGGCACATCGTTTTTTGCTGATGAATAAACGGCCGACCACTGGATCTTTAGTTTGTTATCAAAAAGCTTATGATCGCCATGTAAAGTGCTGTTGTATATTTGCTGCTCGGTTAAACGGGTACGCGTAGAGTAACTTAATTCCGCATCGCCTGCCGACGGATTATAACCGGTGGAGTAATTGGTAGATACCGCGTCCCGGGCCTGTATATTATCCAACTTTACGTATACATTATACAGGCTCAGTTTGTTATTTTTATCAAACACGTAATCAATTTTTCCATGCAAGCCGTATCGCTTTTGCTGTTCTGAATATTGACGGTTGCTTTTGCTGGTGATTACTGCGTACTGGTCGGTACTGTTTACCTCCGAACTGTAAAATGTGCTGTTACTGCCCCTATAGGTATTTTGGTAGCTGCCTGCTAAAATAACACCTAGCTTATTATTAAAAAACCGCTGACCTATTGATAAACTTCCTACCAGGTTTGGGGCTGATTTCTTTGAATCGTAGTTTAATGTCCCTTTAGGAAAATCATTTTGCGTGGCCTGGTAATTTTTGCCGTTAATTTCATAAGGCGACTTATGATTTATTGCTGATGATTGGTAACTAAGAAAATTACGGTCAAAAAATAGCTGATTGTACCCGCCGGCTATATTTGCATTCACCTGGAAACGGCCTGGGGCATCTTTCATTACCATGTTAACTACACCGCCAACAGCATCACCTTCCATGTTCGGCGTAAGGGTTTTGTATATTTCAAGCCTTTCCAGCAAGTCGGCAGGAAATATATCAAGCGGAACATAGCGATATTGATTATCGGGACTTGGAATTTTAACCCCATTTACCAACGTATAATTGTACCGTTTATCCATACCCCTTAAAATGGCATACTGTGCATCGCCATTACTGTTGCGCTCAACCGATACGCCAGACACACGTTGTATAACGTTGGCAACAGTAAGATCGGGAGAGGCTTCAATAGCCCGGCCCGATACTATATTCATAACCTGTACAGATTGCTGCTCAATACGGCGTGCTTCATGCTCTGCCGATCCATCCTTTTTTGATGTTATAGAAACTTCCTGTAAGTCTTTTCCATCAGCCTGCAGGTAAATTTTCACACGTGGGTTATCCTCCTTTTTAATATCAAGCTCCCTGATGATAGTTTTATAGGATATATAAGAAACCCGAAGAGAAAATGAGCCCACGGGAACTCCCTTTAGCTCAAAAGAGCCATCGAGCCCTGTTACGGTTGCTTTATTAGCCTTGTCGAGGGTAACGGTTGCCCCAACAAGCGGTTCACCTGTACTTTGGTCATAAACATGACCTTTTAATGTAGTAGCGCTTGCGGCTGTTGCGCAAAACACAAACATCAATAATATCTGTATAAGTTTATTCATTTTTCGAAATGGATTTATTCAACAATGGGTTCTCTTTTTTTTATGTCGCAAAGGTGTAACGGGAAGAGGCATTAACTGAAATTTAGGCTGTTACAAAAAGTATACACCGTTACACGCACCATATACAGCATGGCAACAAAAAAGTATAAAAATCTGTTAATGAGTTAGATACAAAGCACAAAAACCGACATTATCATTTAATTACCGTTACATTAAGATAATGTTAAGTGATTTGAAAGGCCGGCGCCCCAACGGCATTACGCTTATAGCGTTTGTATAAATGCGGATAGATTATCCCCCTGGTTAAGATTAAGTTTTTTACGCAGGCGGTACCGCGACACCCGGAGACTATCCAAAGATATTCCCAACAGGGTTGCAATATCTTTAGAGTCGAGGTTAATCTTAAGCAATGCGATTAACCGCATATCGGCTGAGGTAAGTTCGTTACTGTATTTTTTCAGGTCTTCAAAAAAACGTTGATGTACCTGCTCAAACGCGGCAGTAAATTCTTTCCAGTGCTGTTCGTGGTTAAAGCTTTGGTTTATCTGGTGAATGATTTGCTGCATCTGTTTCTTTTGATCGCGTTTATCATCCTTAACCATTTCCTGGAGTGTGTTGCGCAAACTCTCCAGCAGCTGATTGTTTTTTATAAGGTTTAAGGTATGGTTGGATAGCTCCTTCCCTTTTAGCTCCAATTGTTGTTTTAATGCATTTTCCTGTAGCTGTTTGTTTTTTAACTCCAGGTTCATTAACTCACGCTGGGCCTCAAAAATCGATTCTTTCTGTGCAGCAAGTACGCGTTGATCTTTAATTTTTAAGCGCTGCCTGCTAAAAATAACCAGGCCTAAAATAACCAGTAAAACAACCACAATTATTTCGGCTATGGTAATCACCTGGTTTGTTTTACGTATGTTGTTTAACCTTGCTATTTCGTCGCTTTTTTTATTAATATCATAAAGCACCTGCAAAAAGGCCGTTTGATTAACCCCTTCTTTTGAATAAACCTCAAGCGAATATTTGCGGCTAAGTTCAATATAATGGTAGGCGCTATCCAGCCGGTTCATTAACTGGTAGGCCTTACCCAGGTCTCTGCAGGCAGCAGCAAGCTGATAGGTATTACTGGTTTGTTGCGCAAGTGCCAATGCCCTGTATGATAGCTTTAAACCTTCTTCATACCGGCCGGTTTTACGTAATATATCGCCAAGGTTATTTACAACCTCAATGCTGCCTATTTCGTTATGGGCTTCATGGTAAAGCAGTAAAGATCTGTTGAAACAATTATAAGCAGAATCATAACGGGCCTGATCTTCATAAATGCTTCCTAAATTTTCGTATATCTTAGCTGCGCCCTGTTTAAAGTTGATTTTTTGATACTTGTTTAAAGCAAGGTTTTGATAATAAAAAGCGCTGTCATACTGCTGATGCTTTTCGTAAAGATGACCGATGTTTCCAAAAATATCGGCCTGTCCCTTTAAATTCCCGTCTTGCCTATATATCGATAAGGCCTTATCATACAACGCACGCGATTTACCAATCTCTTTATTGTAATAATATAATATACCCATCTGGCTCAAATTGGCTGCTAATAGCTCCTTGTTTTTTGATGCCTCAAAAATTTTATCGGCATGTAAATAAAAATCAAGCGCCTGGGCATAGTGACCCTGGTTAAAACAAATCATCCCCATTTGCTGCAAACAAATACCAGTTGTTAAAACATCATTTTTTTCTGTAGCTACAACATATACTTTCTTTAAAATAATGAGTGCAGAATCGGGATGATTTTGACTTATTGCCATTGTATAGGATAATTGCTTATCCTGGGCATGAAGGCTTACTGGCAAAATCCCCATAAACAACCACAGGCAATTCAGGAAGAAATACTTAACAACATGCCTGCGTATACTTATCATTCTTTATATCCCGTTAATTTTCGATACAGCCTTAAAATACAAAAGCTTTTCTAAACAAAGTAAAGCAATCAATATGATGATAATGTTAACAAGCATTTTACAATAAATGCACACAAGATAAATAAAGTTAATTACGCTGCCCTTACTTTTTTGCCATAACCATGAAACTTAAAACCTTGCACAAGTTAAACTTAGCTTTTATTGCCTGCCCTGCAAAAATCAGTTCTCTCCTTAGCTATCCTGCGCAATGGGAAGTATTAATATTCATTTTGCCTGAAATGATTACCATCTAATAAGTTTTAACTATTGGATATAGAATTAATTGATTGTGATTGTGTTATCTAATGTCATAATTTTATATCGCTGTACAATCAATGGGTGCAGGTAAGTGTTCAATATATAAACTCATAACTATGGAAAAAGAATCAAATGACATCAGTAAATGTCCGTTCCACAACGGCAGCATGAAACACAATGTTGGCGGTGGTGGCACCCGGAACCACGATTGGTGGCCCAATCAGTTAAAGCTGAGTATCCTGCGTCAGCACTCTTCTTTATCAAACCCGATGGGCGAAGATTTCAATTATGCCGAAGCCTTTAAAAGCCTCGACCTCGCTGCTGTGAAAAACGACCTTCATGCACTCATGACCGACTCACAGGACTGGTGGCCCGCAGATTTTGGTCATTACGGCGGGTTGTTCATCCGCATGGCATGGCACAGTGCAGGAACCTATCGCGTGGGCGACGGACGTGGAGGCGCCGGCGCCGGGCTGCAACGTTTCGCACCGCTTAACAGCTGGCCCGATAACGTAAGCCTCGATAAAGCCCGCAGACTGCTTTGGCCCATCAAACAAAAATATGGTCGCAAAATTTCATGGGCCGATCTGATGATCCTTACCGGTAACGTAGCACTGGAATCCATGGGCTTTAAAACCTTTGGCTTTGCCGGTGGACGTGAAGATGTATGGGAAGCTGATGAATCTGTGTATTGGGGCGCTGAAAACACCTGGCTGGGTGGAGATTTGCGTTATGCACATGGTTCACCCGGCGTAAAAGAGGAGCATGGCGTCTTGGTATCAGACGATGATGCCGATCGCGACATCCACTCCCGCAACTTGGAAAAACCGCTTGCAGCTGTACAAATGGGGTTGATCTATGTAAACCCTGAAGGTCCTGACGGTAATCCTGATCCTTTTATGGCCGCTAAAGACATTCGTGATACGTTTGGACGCATGGCGATGGATGATGAAGAAACCGTTGCATTAATAGCCGGAGGCCATAGCTTTGGCAAAACCCACGGCGCCGCAACTGCCGACCATGTAGGCAAAGAGCCCGAAGCTGCCGGCATCGAAACGCAGGGCTTCGGTTGGAGCAACAGTTATGGTTCTGGCAAAGGTGCGGATACAATTACCAGCGGGCTGGAAGTAACCTGGACCAAAACGCCTACTCAATGGAGTAATAATTTTTTTGAAAACCTGTTTGGCTTTGAATGGGAACTTACAAAAAGTCCGGGCGGCGCGCATCAATGGGTTGCTAAAACTGACGAGGCCATTATTCCGGATGCTTATGACGGTACAAAAAAACATAAGCCTGCAATGCTTACTACCGACCTTGCTTTGAGGCTCGACCCGGCTTACGAAAAAATATCAAGACGCTTTTTGGAAAATCCCGATGCGTTTGCAGATGCGTTTGCGCGTGCATGGTTTAAATTAACCCACCGCGACATGGGCCCCCTTGCACGTTACCTGGGCCCGGAAGTACCACAGGAAGAACTGTTGTGGCAGGATCCTATTCCTGCAGTTGACCATATATTAATTGTTGAAAGTGATATTGAAGCTTTAAAAGCAAAAGTATTGGAATCAGGCTTAAGCGTATCTGAGCTGGTTTCCACAGCATGGGCTTCGGCTTCCACTTTCCGCGGTTCCGACAAGCGCGGTGGCGCCAATGGCGCCCGCATTCGCCTTGCTCCACAAAAATACTGGCAGGTGAACAATCCGGCGCTGTTGCAAAACGTATTGAACATACTCGAGGCCATTCAAAAAGAATTTAATGCTGCGCAGGCCAACGGCAAGAAAGTTTCGCTGGCAGATTTGATCGTGCTGGCCGGTTGCGCAGGTGTTGAAAAAGCAGCTAAAGATGCCGGACAGGCTATAACGGTTCCGTTTACACCGGGCCGTATGGATGCCTCGCAGGAGCAAACCGATGTGGAATCGTTCGGCTACCTGGAGCCTGCGGCCGACGGGTTCCGTAACTATCGCAAATCAAAAGTACCTGTATCTACCGAAGAGTTGCTAATAGATAAGGCGCATTTGCTTACACTTACGGCACCAGAGTTAACCGTATTGTTAGGTGGGTTGCGTGTATTGGGTACTAATTTTGATGGCTCCAAACATGGTGTTTTCACTTCACGCCCCGGTGTGCTCACCAACGATTTCTTTATAAACCTGCTCAATATGGGCACATCCTGGAAAGCGGCATCTGCTGACAAGGAAGTTTATGAAGGTAGCGACCGCGCTACCGGCGAAGTAAAATGGACAGCAACCCGTGCAGACCTTGTTTTTGGTTCCAACTCAGAACTAAGGGCTGTGGCCGAGGTATACGGAAGCGTAGATGCCCAGGATAAGTTTTTGAAGGATTTTATAGAAGTCTGGAATAAAGTGATGAACCTGGACAGATTTGACTTAGCTTGATTGTAAATCATGAATCACCTTCGGTTTCACTGTTGACCACTAATGGATCAGATAGATGAACAAGATTAGGTAGTATTTTAAATAAGGCACCCTGGACCGGTGCCTTATTTAATTTTTACATCAATCCTTTTTTAGCTGTAGTGTTATCACAAATGGCTGGGTAAATTTTGTGTCCCCTAAATGCAGGTAATAATCGCTCCCGTACGTTTTCTCGATCCGGAATTTTTGATGGCTATCGGTTAAAAGGGAGTTATCTGCAATTGTTGTTTTTTCGGAAGTTTTAATTTTAATGCTTTAGAGACAGGTATATTGAAAACGATCATATAAAGCTTGCCGTCGCCCGGCTTTTGTGTAAAATAACCCCAATCCTGTTTTTCCAGGCTGGCATTGTCGCATCCATATATAGCGGCTGAATTGGTCTTCATCCATGCACCGACTTCCTTAGCCAGGTTTTGCTCATAAGTGCGGATACTGTCGTCGGGCTGGGGACCGAAATTAAGCACAAAATTTCCGCCCATTGAGGTGCAGGTTGCCAGCATTTCCTTTATTTCGTAAGGGGTTTTTACATGGCATTCCCATATTTTGTGTATCCCCATTGATTTTCGGGTACTGTCATGCATGCCTCCCAGTCAAAATCCAGTTTTTTTACCTTTGATGGCAAACGGCGCTCAAAACTGCCGTCAAAATCACCAAAATGCCGCCCCTTATAGTCATGGTCTACATGCCCCCGTGCATCTGGACGAATTCGGTTATTAAGGCTGATACCTGGTTTTAATATAGCAATGGGGGAGACGGCATTTGATAAAATATCGCCTTGACAATACAATGGTAACAAAATAATAATCTAAAAAAATAGTGAAAAATAGCGCAACCGTTTGCACAGGCCATATCAAACGTTTGCGTAAGTTTTATAGCCCAGGGGCATGGTTCTGCGCTTTATTTTTCAATTAAATTTTAGTTAGTTTCGAGAATGTTAACCCTCAAAATCAATACTTTCATATGCGAAAACTAACTTTTCTGCTTGTTTTATTTTTACCGATACATCTTTTTGCCCAACAGTTTGAACCAGTAAAAGCATTGGTTAAGAGGCGCGCTCCGTGGTTAAGCGATCATATCATTTTCAAAGCCGTAAAAACCAGCAGCCCTGAATTAGTTGAACTGCAAACTGTAAAAAACAAACTGGTTATCAGCGCATCCGGGGCTAACGCGGCCGCGGTTGGTGTAAACTGGTATTTAAAATATTATTGCCACCGATCTATGTCGCACATGGGCGATAACCTGGCGCCTGTGTTTCCAATCCCGGTTGTTGGCAAAAAAACAACCGTACAGGCTGAGGCCAGATATCGTTATGCATTAAATTATTGCACCTATAATTATACCATGAGCTTTTACAGCTGGCCCGATTGGGAACGGGAGCTTGACTGGATGGCCCTTAACGGGGTTAATACAATGCTTACCGTTGAAGGGATGGAAGCGRTATGGCAAAATACCCTGAGGAAGATAGGGTACACCGAAAATGAAATTAACAACTTTATAGTTGGCCCGGCCTATACCGCCTGGTGGCTGATGGGCAATATTGAGGGCTGGGGAGGACCAATGCCCCAAAGCCAGATTGACAACCGGAAGCTGATTCAGCAAAAAATGATAAAGCGAATGCAGGAGTTGGGTATAGAGCCTGTGTTGCAGGGTTTTTATGGAATGGTGCCCAGCTCATTAAAAAATAAGAGTAAAGCGCGTATCATCGACCAGGGTAACTGGGGGGYGTTTAAAAGGCCGGATATACTTGACCCTACAGATCCCGAATTTAGCCGCATAGCGGGCATATATTACAGTGAAATGCAGAAATTATATGGCAAAAACATTCACTTTTTTGCAGGCGATCCTTTTCATGAAGGAGGCAAAACCGATGGCATAGATCTCAAGAAAGCCGGAGCCTCCATACAGTCATCAATGCAACATTATTATCCGGGTTCGGCGTGGGTATTGCAGGGCTGGCAGGATAACCCCAAACAGGCTATGCTTGATGGTCTTGATAAATCAAAAGTATTGGTGCAGGAGCTTTTTGGCGAATTTACCAACAACTGGGAAAAGCGTAATGCCTATGATAACACGCCTTTTATATGGTGCAGTGTTAACAATTTTGGTGAACGCCCGGGCGTATACGGTAAATTACAGCGCTTTGCCGATGAAATATACAGGGCAAAGCAAAGTACCTACAGCAACTATCTGAAAGGCGTAGGAATAATGCCCGAGGGTATTAATAATAATCCCCCGGATTATGATTTGATGCTTGAACTGGGTTGGCGTAAAGAACATGTAGATACCCGGAACTGGATTAACGAGTATGCCAAATATCGGTACGGTAAAAGTAACACGCATACCAGCAATGCCTGGCAGGGCTTTTTACAAACAATTTACCAAAGCCTTCCCGGTTACCAGGAAGGGGCCGGCGAATCTATCTTTTGCGCAAGGCCGGCACTTAAAGTTAAATCAATCTCCAGCTGGGGTACGCTTACCCGTAATTATGATACTGTAAAGTTTGAAAATGCTGTAAAAGAATTTGCCGGGGCTACACCTGCTCTTATAAATTCAGCAACTTATAAAATAGACCTCATCAACATGGTTAGGCAGGTACTGGCCAATAAAGGAACCCTTGTTTTTAATGACCTAACAATGGCATACAACAATAAGGATCTGCAGGCCTTTAACGAGGCGAGCGAGAAGTTTTTGCACATGATAAAGTTAACGGATGACCTGTTGAACACCGACCCTTACTTTAGGCTCAACACTTATCTTAAACAATCTGTAGCTAACGGAAATACAGCCGAAGAAAAAGCAAATAATTTAAAAAACGCGCTAATGCAGATTACTTATTGGGGAGAAAACGTGCGTACAGAGGATAACCTACATGAGTATGCCTATAAGGAATGGGCCGGCCTGATGGATGGATATTACCTGCCCCGCTGGGAAATTTATTTTGATTACCTGCGTGGCAACCTGGATGGCAAAACCATTCCCGAACCCGATTACTTTTCCTGGGAGCGCAAATGGGTGGATGAAAACCAGAAGCTAAATCCCGAAAAACCACACCGGCCTTTACAGGAAGTAGTTAACCAAATTTTATCGATGTAAACTTAAAACACCCATTTTAATTCAAACTAACAGACCGCTATGCGTCAATTCAAAAAAACGGCCTTCATTATTTTATCAATTTCCCTGGCATTTTCTTCTTTATATGCTCAAAAGAAAATAGGAACAGAAACACCCGAACAAAAAGCGAAACGCATGGCCTGGTGGACCAACGATCGTTTTGGGATGTTTATCCATTGGGGACTTTACTCGCAGGCGGCAAGGCATGAATGGGTAAAGAGATGGGAACGAATGACCAATGAACAATACCAGCCTTACTTTGATGAGTTTAACCCCGATTTGTTTAACCCTAAAGAGTGGGCAAAGAAAGCCAAGGCGGCCGGAATGAAGTATGCCGTGCTTACTACCAAACATCACGAAGGGTTTTGCCTGTTTGATTCAAAATACACCGATTATAAGGCCACCAATACCGCCGCTAAAAGAGACCTTGTGAGAGAATTTGTAAACGCATTCAGAGCCGAAGGCATAAAAATAGGTTTCTATTATTCCCTGTTAGACTGGCATCATCCGGATTTTACGGTTGATGTTTTACACCCATTGCAACCGGCAAGCGAAAAGGATGAGGATTATGATAGGTTGAATAAAGGCCGCGATATGGCCAGGTACCGCACGTACATGCACAACCAGATTAAAGAATTGCTTAGCAATTACGGTAAAGTTGATATGCTATGGCTCGATTTTTCGTACCCCGACAACGGCAAACATGGTAAAGGCAGCAAAGACTGGGGATCTGTTGAATTGGTAAAAGAAATAAGAAAACTACAGCCCAATATTATAATTGATAATCGCCTTGATATAAACGAATACCAGGACGGATGGGATTACCTTACACCCGAACAGGTAAACTTAACAGAATGGACTAAAAAAAACGATTACAAAACTTATTGGGAAACCTGCCAAACGTTTTCGGGCTCCTGGGGGTATTTCCGCGATGAAAATAGTTGGAAAAGCACCAAACAGTTAGTTACGATGCTGATAGAGGCTGTAAGCAAACGCGGCAACCTGCTGCTGAATGTAGGCCCTACTGCGCGTGGTTTATTTGATAAACGTGCCAATGAGAGGCTGGACGGAATAGCAGCCTGGATGAAATACAACAGCCGGGCTATTTACGGATGCACCGAAGCCCCGGAAACATTTAAAGCTCCCGAGCATACCATGCTTACCTATAATGCCAATACCAGGCGCCTGTATGTGCATTTGTTGGAGTATCCGGGCAAAACCATCACCTTACCGGGCTATAAGGATAAGGTTAAATATATCCAGTTTTTGCATGATGCGTCAGAGATACAACCGGAGAGCAAATCAAAAGCTTCGGGAAACGACCTGGTATTAAACCTCCCCGAAACTAAACCCGATACTGAAATACCTGTAATTGAACTGGTATTAAACTAATGCTATATATCCAACTATTAAAATTTATCTATCATCAATAATTATATTATCATGATTCAGAAATTCATACTTGGTCTTTGTTTGCTGGCCTGTAGCCAGGCAGCAATCGCGCAAAATGAGCATGAAATGTCCAACACCTACCAGATTCCTAAAGATTCCCTGGTACGGCAAAAACTTGCCCAATGGCAGGATCAAAAGTTTGGTTTGTTTATGCACTGGGGAACATATAGCCAATGGGGCGTAGCAGAAAGCTGGACTATTTGTCCAGATGACTGGGTTACCAGAACCGGCCCCTATAGTGATGATTATTTTGCCTATAAAAAAGCATACGAAAACTTACAAACCACCTTTAACCCGGTTAACTTCAACCCCGAAAAATGGGCGAGGGCGGCCAAAGCCGCAGGTATGAATTACATGGTATTTACAACCAAACACCATGACGGCTTTAGCATGTTTGACACCAAACAAACGGATTATAAAATTACAGATCCTAAAACGCCTTTCTCAACAAATCCGCGAAGCAATGTCACCAAAGAAATATTTAACGCCTTTCGTAAAGATAATTTTATGATCGGGGCATATTTCTCCAAACCAGATTGGCACAACCAAAACTATTGGTGGTCTTACTTTCCCCCTAAAGACCACAATGTTAATTACGACCCGCTACGCTATCCCGAACGCTGGCAAAAATTTAAAGATTTTACCTATAACCAAATTGAGGAGCTGATGACCGGCTATGGCAAAGTAGATATTTTATGGCTCGATGGGGGTTGGGTGCGGCCATCACCAGCAAAGGGGAACGATCCGCAGCACTATAACCAGGATCTTGATATGGCCAGAATAGCAAAAATGGGCCGCAGTTATCAACCCGGCCTTATTATGGTAGACCGCACCGTAGCCGGCGAATTTGAAAACTATACCACACCCGAACAAGAAGTACCAGATAAGCCTTTATCCTATCCATGGGAAACCTGTATGACCATTGGTAAGTACTGGAGTTACGTCCCGAATGACGAATTTAAACCCAGCCTGCAACTGGTACAAACACTTATAAAAATAGTTTCGCGTGGAGGTAATCTCCTGCTTAATATCGCCCCGGGGCCCGACGGCGACTGGAACCCCGTTGCTTATCAAAGACTACAGGATATTGCCGGCTGGATAAAAATTAACGGAGAGGGCATCTATGGCTCTGAACCGGTTGCACCTTATTCTGCCGGGAATATTTATTTCACCAGGTCGAAAACTAAGAAAACGTTATATGCATTTTGGTTATCTGAAAAGGACAATGTAACCCTCCCGTCCATGGTAAGTTTCCCGGTAAGCAACATTAAACAACCTAAAAAAGTAAGCCTGCTTGGCAGCACTCAAAAATTAAAATGGCATTACCAAAACGGGCTGTTAAGCATTCAAATACCTGGTGCTTTACAAAAAAGCGCCGCCTTAAAATACAGTGGCACTTTTGCATTAGCATATTAAGGAATAGATGATTTTGACCAGGGGAAATCGCTTTAAAACTAATAAGACCTTAACCATATCGGTGGGTTTGAAACCTTCAGTTTTCGAAAGATTTTCCCCTGGGCTACGGTGTGCATCCATTTTTATATATCCCAAACTGTTGCGTTCGCAACAGGTGAAACACCTAAAATACACATCTACTTAAAGGTCAATTAATTATGAATTGTCATAATTTATAAATCGCAACAAAACCGCAACAGCAGACGAAAAAGAGCGGCTATCAAGAGGCAAAAATTGGGGGTTCAATCGGTACTTCAAACCGATTGTCATTTTGAACGAACCAAGGTGGGAATGGCGCTGTTTAAAATTTAGTTAATTTAACCATCACTACCTCATGTACTCCAATAGCTGTTTTTAATGCCCGTTTAGTATTCCCTAAACCCTTCTTCAGCCATAAATCATATATCTTATAAGCAGATGTATTAAAATCAATATTTATACCAGATAAAGTATCTTTTATTGGGTGATCTTTCCAATTGTAAGTAATGGTTTGGTGCTTTGCCGATCTGTTTAAAAAACAAATGGCCAGTTCATTATTGGCTAATGGCTTTATCCATATCTCCAGTCCGTCAAGTGTAGAATATTTAAACCCGGCAATCCCTAAAACATCCTGATCTACTGCAATCACATCCTTGTTTGTTAATATGGATTTAGTTTGGTCAGTCATTTTACGCAAATCATTACCAGCCATTAACGGCGCTGCCAACATGCACCATAACGAAAAATGTGTCTTGTCTTCATTATAAGTCATACCGTTACCCACTTCCAGCATATCCGGATCATTCCAATGGCCAGGCCCCGAATATTGCCTCATTTCAGCTTGCTTATCAGCTATACCCATAACGCTCATAGCCGACCATGTTCCTTTATCCACAACTCCGTCAAAGCCGGCGCCAATGTCGCCTGTGGTAYGCCATAAATGCCCTACGCTGGTTGCCCATTCCCACGGTTTATGGTTACCCCATTCGCATAAACTGAATACCATTGGCCTTCCGGCCACTTTAATAGCTTTACTCATAGTTGTATATGACTCTTTGGCGTTTAAACCATCTGTATTACACCAGTCATATTTTAAGTAGTCTACCCCCAGCGCCGCATAAAAACGGGCATCCTGGTACTCATATCTGCGCGTACCGGGATACCCGCCACAAGTTAAGGTACYCGCACAATTATATATGCCAAACTTTAAGCCCTTAGCGTGTACGTAGTCTACAAACTTTTTCATCCCTCCAGGAAATTTTTTAGGATCGGGTACCAGGTTACCACTGCTATCCCTTTGAATAGCCATCCATCCGTCATCCAATATAAAATACAGGTAACCGGCATCTTTCATACCCGATGAAATAAAACTATCAACCATATTTTTAAGCATTTGCTCATTAATATTGGTTTGAAACGTATTCCAGGTATTGAAACCCATAGGCGGCGTTTGTGCCAGGGCCTCAGATTTTTGAGCAAATAAGTTATGAGCGGTTAATAAAAATATAATTGCTGTATATAAAAATGCTTTTATCATGATAGTATAGTTTAATAAGGATAATGTGCTGCTCTGTTAAAGTATACGTTTCAGTACCGTTCGTTTTTTAATTAAAAACTCCTCACTGCTGTGAGCCCTTACTTATTTTATTGTTCACTATTCGCGCATTTCCATCAATGTCTGTTGCCCCATTTATATCGGCTGAGATTACCTGCCCGGAATTTTTTGCAGGCGAGGATGATTGCAAATGAAGATCGGGGCCGGATGTATTTACGAATAAAGGGTCGACGCCATTTGTTGAATTAGCATCTCCGCTGCAGGCTGCCTTCCATAAATTATAATCGGTATATAAAATGCCATTCCAGGTCCACTGTGCAGCGCCTGTTGTATAATATAAATTGTAATCGATGATATTGCCAGAGCCCTTCGCAGTGTATTTATGAATAAACATATCTGATGCTCCGCAATAAATAATGTTATTTTTTATAACATTGTTGGTGCAATCCTCCCTGATACTAATCTCACCTTCTATTTCACCAAATGCGCCTAAAGCCTGGTTGTTGTTATACAAGGTATTATTTACAATAGCCGAATTGTTTGTACCGCCACCTGTATAATTTAAATACCCTCCCATGTAAATACCAGAGCACCAGCAGTTATATACCAGGTTGTTCCTTATGGTGACATGATCAGTAGGGAATCCATTGGTTTCGCTTACCGCGCCAATACCTCTATCGGTAACAGATACTTTATTTTTCTCCACCACCACATTTCTGCCGCCATCAACATAAATACCTATAGCGCCATGCCCGCCAAGCGGCCCCCTTTTACTTTCAATGTTATAGAGGGTATTATCACTGATAATACCATTGCGCGCATAATTAAGTGCAGGGTTGGTATTTGCCGCATAACCACCGGCCGCATCAATACCAATATTCTGGGCGTTATATATTGTATTGTTGGTGATGGTAAATCCATCAACATAGCCATTGATGGTTAGGTTTTCACCATACCCGGTTTTACAATCATGTATGGTATTCCCGGTAACGATAATATTGGTTACCGGATCGGAAGTATTCCCGATAATTAAAATGGCATTACCCCCTCCGTTAAGCGGCAGCTGGGTATAATCAATGCCGTATATGGTGTTATTTTTTACGGTAATGTAATCAGAGCCCCCTTCAACTATAATGCCCTTAGGATCGCCGGTAGATGTTTTAAGATTGCGTATTTCAAATCCATCAACAACTATAAACTTTGCCTTGTCAATAGTTATCAGCGCCTCCCGGCCATTAACGCTAAAAGCACTACCATCAATTACAGGTTTTTCGCCACGATACGCTTTCAATGTAATATACTTATCCATTACCCCCGATTTGGGGAATACTACTTTTTCACTGTACGTTCCGCCCCTTACTATTACGGTATCACCAGGCACGGTACGATTTAGCGCAGTATTAATGGTTTGGAGTGGCGCATCAATTGTTCCCTTATTTGACTCTAATCCGTTGGCCGCTACATAGTAAACATGCACATTGCCGGCAGGCGTTACAACCTCGGTGGCGTTTTTTTTGCTGCAACCCAATACCTGTAACGCAAAGCCAAGCATCAAAAAAAAATTAACATTACGTTTCATTCCCGTTCGTTTTTAAATTAAGGACCTCTTAGATCTGTCTAAATTTGGTTTATTAATGTTTTTATACTTCTAATGAAGCACATATCGATGCGTCATAGGAGGCACGAAGCAATCCCCACCTTACAGGGTAGTTTTGCAATCCGCTCTATATAGTTGGCGATTGCTTCGTCGTACCTCCTCGCAATGACGGTCCGTTTTTTTATTTTTAGACAGCCTCTTACTGCTGTGCGCCTTTATTTATTTTATTGTTCACAATACGCGCATTTCCGTCAATGTCTGTTGCCCCGTTTATATCAGCTGAGATTACCTGCCCGGAATTTTTTGCAGGCGAAGATGATTGTATGTGAAGATCGGGAAGTGAGGTATTCTTCAATTGTGGGTCGGCGCCGTTTGATGAATTGGCATCATTGCCGCTGGTTGTCTTCCAGGCATTCAAATCGGTGTTTGGAGCACCATTGGTACTGTTCCAGATCCATTGCGCTGTGCCTGTGGTATAGTATAAATTGTTATCAATAATATTATTGCTCCCCGTTGAAGTATACTTGTGAATAAACACGTCAACCGGCCTTGCGTATACAATATTGTTTTTTATCACGTTGTTATCGCAATGCTCTGTAAGCCTTATCTCTCCTTCTATCTCACCAAATGCCCCCACAACCCGATCGTTTTGGTATAGCGTATTATTCACTACATAACAGTCTTTAGTTCCGCCGGATGTGTAGTTTAAATAATCGCCCATGTATATGCCCGTACGATAGCAGTTGTATACAAAGTTGTTTCTTACAATGGTGGTTTTTGTTGCATATACATTGCTTTCGCTCACCAGCCCGATACCTCTGTCGCTATTATATACCCTGTTTCTTTCGATGATAGTGTTAGCTCCGCCGCAAACATAAATGGAGATGGCGCCATACCTGTCGGGGCCCCAAATTTCGGGAGTCCTGGTCATGGTATTATCATGAAACTCGTTATCGCTTATCACGCCATTACGGGCATAATTAGTAGCAACATCTCCATCTTTATTAAGGTTATCACCGCCAGCAACAATTATCCCTATGTTTTCTGTATCGTATACTTTATTACGGCTAAAAACAAAGCCGTCGATATTACCGGCCAACGTTACATTTTCGCTTGTGCCTGTTTGTGTATCGTGCACTGTGCAGCCTGTAATAACCAGGTTAGTAATGGCTGTGGCTCCGTTACCTATTACCAGTATGGCGTGGCCGCTTCGCCAGTCGRCTAATGACGCGTTGCTTTTTATATTAAAAATATTACAGTTTTTAATTGTTATATCGCGAGAATTGCCATTAATGGCAATGCCCTCAGGATCGGTATTAAAAGTTGCACTTGTAAGATTGCAAATATCAAAGCCATCCAGCGCTATATACTTTACATTGCTTAGTGTAATTAATGACACCCAGCCCGAAACTATTATTTTGCTGCCGTCTATTACCGGTTTTTCTCCGCGGTATGCTTTCACTGTAATAAGTTTATCCTTTACTCCCGACTTAGGGAACACCACTTTTTCATAATAGGTACCACCTCTAACCATAACAGTATCGCCAGGTACAGCATGGCTCAGTGCGGTATTGATGGTTTGGAAAGGAGCATTAACTGCACCCGCATTAGCATCAGATCCATTAACTGATACATAATAAATATGCGTAATACCTGCTGAAGGCGTTACATCATTACCAGCGCTTTTTTTACTGCAAGCCATTCCCTGCAATGCAAAAACAAGCATAAAAAAAATATTAATATAACGTTTCATGCAGTACATTTTCAAATTAAAACACCTGATATCTTTCATTCACTTTGGTTTATTGATACCTGAATATGCAAAGCATAGACCCGTAGCAGAAACTTACTCCYGCTACGGGGACTATACTAATCAAACAAAACAACCATCAATTATTATTTGCGTTGCTCCCCGGCAACAGCATTTGTTAAGGATAGACGATTAACTAAAACAGTATAATTACAAAGGGTAATTGTGCTATTGGCAATTACCATTATTCCGATACTATTTTTCTTACCCTGTTATTATTTTTGTCCAATACATACACAGTTCCGTTTTTGTCAACGGCAACACCTGTCGGAGCGCTAAAAAGGGCCGATCCTCCTATAGCATCGGCATAACCAGCCGTACCGCTCCCGGCAAAGTTGCTTACCTCAAAAGTGCCGGCCTGGATATAACGGATACTTTGATCGGGATTAGAAGTACTACCATCCCAGGTTCCGTTACCGGCTACATATATATTGTTGCTATTATCTACAGCAATGCCCCATGGCGCAGAGAATTTTGCTGCTGTAGCGGCTCCGTTCACATACCCGGCGCTTCCAAGCTGCCCGGCAATAATGCTGCCCTGCCATGTGCCTGCAGCAAATTTTTGAATAACCTGATCTCCGTTATTCGACACATATAAATTGCCGGTTTTATCAAACTTAATTCCCGCCGGATAATTCAGACCGGATACAACTTGTTTTGCGGTCCATTGAGCTGATACCTGGTAGATGTTTCCGGGGCTGGAGCAACTTGAATAATAAACGTAGCCGGTAGTTTTATCAACAGCTACGCTCCAGGGCGACTGGTTTCCCCATGCCCAGGTAGTAGCAGTACCATCCGGAGATATTTTGCGGATATCCCAATTCCCCGGGTCGACAGTGTAAACGTTGCCCTGGGCATCAACGGCCACATCATAAGGCAAAGAAAAGTTTGCGGCTGTCCCCTTCCCATCCGCGTAGCCAGAAACACCGGGACTACCGGCAAATGTTGTCACGTTCCCGGCTGTATCAATTTTCCTGACACAATGATTCCCCGGATCGGCAACATAAATGTTCAGATTATCGTCAACAGTTATACCGCAGCTCCTGTACCAGCTTTGACCGCCAAAATCAAACATAGCATCTGTTCCCTGGCCATTGGCAAAGCCGGCTTTACCCGATCCGGCCAATGTGGTAACGGTCCTGGTATATTGGTAAGTAAAATTACTTGTACTTGTGGCGGTTCCTTTTCCTATAGTTATAACCAGCGGCCCTGACCCTGCCTTTTTGGGTACCACTGCAATCATTTGCGTAGTATTGGCGCCAATGATCCTAAGTTTTAGCCCATTCAGCGTAACTGCAATTTGCGAAGTGTCGGTTGAAAAATTGGTCCCCGTAATCAGTACTTCTGTACCTCCGCCACCCTGTGCCGGAATAAATGTGTTAATACTGATAGGCGAGTCGGCATTATGTGTAGGGGTCTTCTCTTTTTTACAGCTTATAAAAGCCATCATTATAAAAACCCCGCCGGCAAGTAAGTATTGATTTATACTTTTTGCCATTATGTTTATGAATGTTTTCATTTGAATAATTATTCTTTAATTATTTATTTTTTACAATATCTTCTATTGCCTTTTGGGCAATAAAAACGTGCATTACCAACCCGGATTTTGTACTAAAGCCCTGTCGCGGTCTAATTGGTACTGGGAGATGGGGAACAGGTACATTTTATTGTTCCATACCCTTTTTTGAAAAAGCGTTCTATTGTAAAAACCGGTAAACGAAAATCCCAGGCCCTGGTCATCGGTATTTACATTCAGGCCATAAATGATTTGGTTTTCATCAGTACCTAATAATAGTCTCCTTACCAGGGTATAGTACCTGTCGCTTTCAAAACACAACTCTACCTGTCTTTCCTTTAAAATGTATTTTCGCATTACATCCTTGTTGCCAACGGCGCCCGGATAAACAGTTTCTATACCGGGTAAACCGGCCCTGCTCCTGATCTGATCCAGGTACAGAACAATATTTTGATTTGATGGATCATATTCGTTCAAAGCTTCTACATAATCCAGCAATATTTCGGCATATCTTATCAGTATAAAAGGTCTGTAATTTGCCGCATCCTGTCTTATGTTATCTGCAGGGCTTACATTTTTCAGCACATCATATCCTGTAATATTATTACTGGCCCCGCTTGCTTTTGCACCAGCTTTACCGTTATAATAAAACTCTACCCGGCCTGTTCCATCAACATTGGCGGCTGATGAATAATAGTTTTTGTCGTCAACAGTTGGTGCAGGCAATACCGGCCTGCCGTTATATTGTATATAGGCATAAAACCGGGGCTCACGGTTTGCATACATATTCCATTGCCCTTTGCTGTGTTCCCAGTACTTAGTACCATTGCTTTGGGCAAAACTTGTTCCCGTATATCCGGATAGCGGATCATCAATGGTTCTGCCGTTATTCATATAAAATGCATCCACAATGTTTTGGGTAGCATTGTACATACTATATCCTCCCGGCCCTGGCGATACGCATTTTGTATATCCCCAATAATTCCATGAATTTCTTGAAAATATGATCTCGCTGTTCCAGTTGGTTAAGAAAAGATCCCTGACAGACAGGTAAGGATCAAACTGGGTTCCGCCATTATCAAGATTGGTAAATAACTTATATGAACCAAGGTCAATTAAAGCCTTTGCGGCATCTGCAGCTACCTTCCATTTATTGGCATCGTATGCTGTTGGCGCCAGCTGTGTACCATCCTGGTTTTTAAAAGAGGAAAATGCAGGGTTACCGTTCCACAGCGGGCTTGCAGCCAATAAAGCAATCTGTGCTTTTACAGCAAGACAGGTACCCTTTGTTGGACGGCCATAACTGCTGGTTGAGGGCCACTGGGCTGGTAAACTTGCCGCAGCCTGATCCATCAACTGGTTAACATAGTCTTTACAATCATCAAAAGATGATCTTGGATACTTGTTAAAGTCGTCGTTTAAACTTAACGCCTCGGTTACTTTCACAACCGGGCCGTATTGTTTTATCAGCTGCCAGTAAAACCATCCGCGTAAAAACCGGGCTTCGGCTTTATATTGATTTTTTAACGTTACACTCAACTGGGTGATTGGAACTTTATCAATATTAGCTTCAAAAATAAACGACGACCGGATTCCATTATAATAATTACCCCAGTAATCAAAATAAGCATTTACGGGGCTCCAGTTACCTACAACCATTTGCCTCACGTTGGTACCAGGAATTGATACAGACGATTCATCACTTGCCCCCATGGCGCTAAAATTACCGCCATCAGTTTGTATAATATACCCATATATATTGTACAGGTACGATTCGGCATTGGCCCGGGTGCTCCAGATCAAATCAGATGTTAACAGGTTATCTGGTTTTTTATTAAGATAATTACAAGAAGATAAACCGGCGGCCAGGAACGATGCCCCGACAGCTATAATGAGTATATATTTTTTCATTTGGAACATTTTAAATACTTTTTAATTTGACTTAAATTCATTATTTCTTTAAAACGAAGCTCTTAACCCCAAAGCAAATATTCTTACCGGTGGATAGCCTGCGCCGTTTGAGCCAAGCTCAGGATCCCAAAGTTTGAATTTGGAGAATGTTAATAGGTTTTGGCCGGTTAAGTAAAAGTAAACCGAGTTAACACCAGCTGTTGTAAGGAACGATGGCGTAAGCGTATAACCCAATGTTGCCTGTTTTAAACGAACAAAACTTGCATCTTTTGACCACCATGTACTCGGCTGATAATTGTTACTGTTTTGATTGGAAATACCTAACCGTGGATAATCTACATTTTGGCTCGGGTTTTCAACTGTCCACCTGCTTTCAAGATTGGCAAGCATTCCAGACGGATAAGTACCCATACCAGTAAACGGAACAATACCCGCACCGCCTGCGCCGGCCCCGCTTATTGAAGAACCATTGGCCATAATAATTACATTGGCGGTTCCCTGGAAAAAGAGAGAGAGGTCGAACTTTTTATAGCCAACCGTAAATCCGGCGCCATACAATATGGTAGGTATATCAGATTTACCGGTAAATACCTTATCAAAGCTGTTTATTACGCCATCGTTGTTAACATCTTTGTACTTAATATCGCCGGGCCTTAACACTGCACCAAATTGGGTAGGGCTTTTATCCACGTCTTCCTGGGATGTAAACAACCCTTGGGCAACATACATCAGGTTATCGCCAAATTTACGCCCGGTTGATTGCTGGTAAGCGTACAGCTGTTTAGGTTCATCCCGCTGTACAATTTTATTATTGTTATAAGTAACGTTACTGTAAAGGCGAAGGGACACTTTACCAATATTGTCGTTATACTCAACATTGCCCTCAATACCATGATTATTCATTTCGCCCAAATTGGCAAATACAGATCCGCTTACACCCAATATGCCCGACAATGAACTGCGTTGAACTAAAATATTGGTTCTTCTCTCTTTATAGGCATCTATGGTGATATTCAATTTATTGAACAGGCCTATCTCTAACCCAATATTGTCTTTGGTTGCTTTTTCCCAGGTAAGATTCTCTACCCCAATTACGCTTTCGGTAGTACCACCATATATAGTTCCGTTAAGTCCTAAACCCACGGATCCGCCACTGCCATATTGATTAATATAAGGGAACCTGGTAATACCATAGGCCGATCCAATCTGGTCATTACCCACAAGACCGTGAGAACCCCTTATTTTAAGCAGCGTAAATGTCTTTGAAAGATCCTTAAAAAAGGCCTCCCTCGAAATTACCCAGCCTGCAGAAACGGCAGGAAAAAAGCCAAACTTCTTACCCGGTTCAAAGTTTTCTGAACCTGTATAACCGGCATCAAATTMCAGCAAATATTTGTCGGCATAAGTATAGGTTACCCTGGCCGCTAAGCTCTGGTTGTTATAAGGGATAGAGCCTATAACGCTGCCTGCCGAGCTTACCACCCTCGATCGCATATTATACAAAACCAGGCCGCCAACATGGTGCTTGCCAAAAGACTGGTCATAATTAATATTTGTTTCGAGGTACATGGTTTTTTCGGCAGAGGATGACTGCGAATACCCCAAAAACTGGCTCCCGTATCTCGACTGGCCCAATACCAAATTACCTTGCGGATCTCTTGATGTAGCTAAAAAAAGATCATTCGTGCCGGTTCTTCCATTATCATTTTCGCTATAGGAGTCGAATGAAAACCTTGCCATAGCGCTCAACCCTTTTGTAATAACATCCAGCTTTTGGTTGATGGAAAAAACAGACTGAATAGTGGGGCGAAACTCGTTATTATAACCGGAGTTTTGAATATCGTTTACCGGGTTTGAGCCTCCGTTATTATAAGGGCCAGCCCATATACCACCCGGATATTGTATTGGAAAGGCGTTAGGCGGCGTTAAATACGATTCGTACCAGATAGCCCCGGCAGATATACCAGGATAGCGGCTATTTACCAGCATGGCATCCAGGTTCATTGTTAATAAAGTAGTTTTACTTAAATCAATATCCAGGTTAGATCTGAAATCATACCTTTTAAAGTTAAGATTAGGATTATAACCATGTTGTTTGGTAACCTTATAACTTCCATCCTGATCATAAAAAGAAGCAGAAACATAATACCTTACCGTTGATGCACCGCCGCTAACATTAAGGTTGGTGTTATAGCCGGGAGCCCAATCTTTATAAACTGATTTTATCCAGTTAACATTTGGATACAGGTAGGGATCTAACCCACTTGCTGTTTTTTGAATAGTTTCTTCGGAATATGCAGATGGGTTACCATCATTTGTAGTTGCTWCATTATGCAGCCGCATCCATGATACCGCATCCAGCATTTTAGGTGTTTTAGTGAGGCCCGACATGGACATCTCTGTTTTGAAAGAAATTTTAGGCTTACCCGCAACACCTCTTTTAGTAGTGATGATTAAAACTCCGTTGGCACCTTTGGCACCATATACAGCGGTTGACGAAGCATCCTTTAACAAAGAAATACTTTGAATATCCTCGGGGTCTATGTTATTATAAGCCCCCCCATAGGTACTGTTTACATCATCGCGCTGAACCCCATCTATAATAATAAGCGGGTTTGAGTTACCAGTAAAAGTACCGATACCGCGAATAGTAAATGATGCATTATCATAACCAGGCTCCCCGCTTCGCTGCATAGATATAACACCTGCAACTTTACCGGCCAGCGCGTTAGATAAAGAACGATTTGGAGTCATCACGTCTCCAACACTCACCGTAGTAACAGCCCCGGTTATCGTTAGCTTTTTCTGCTTACCATAAGCCACAACTACCACTTCGTTTAGTGCCAGGTTATCTTCCTTCAGCGTAACATTAAGTGATGTTCTCCCATTTAAAGGAATCTCCTGCTTAATAAAGCCCACCATCTGGAAAACCAGTACAGCATTCGCATCTGCCTGGATCTTGAAGGTTCCGTCGGTAGTTGTTGATGTAGCAATCTGGGTACCTTTAACTACAACGGTTACCCCGGGAAGCGATTCCCCTTTCGCATCTGTTACCTTACCTGTTATAGTAACAGCAACCGGGTTTATTAAAGCGTTTCCATTTATTGAGTTACGGGCATACCCCTCATAACACAACAAATTAAGAAGTAAGAACAGCCCGAAACCGGGTTGAATTTTTCGTAAAAGTCTTGATTTCATAAATTATCCTGATTTAGTTTAGTTGACACATAAGCCATTTTTTTTGTAAGAGATTGGTTTGTTTAAAAATTACATGTGTGCGCAAACACACACTTTTATTTATGTATATAAACAAATTTAAAAATTAAATGCGTGTGCGCAAACATTTTAAAACAAATGACAAACTTTTACGAAATTTTCAAGAAAATGATTAAAAAATTGGATTAAAATCAATTTAAATGGCCCCTAAGTAAAAATTACTTAGAATTTATGCCAAAATGATATGAATTTTTTACAGAATAATTTACAAGACAGGATWTAATCGCACACAATTGCCATTAAAAAACCAATTCTTCAACAAAACAATGATTAAAATGAAACATTTATATCATTTAGTTAAAAAATAGAGAAAATCCGCATCAAAAATGGCATTTTAATAGATTATTCGTTTAAAACAAAAAAAAGCGATGGAAAGTAGGAGCTTACATCACACACATATAAAATATGGTCCATGATTTTAGCGCAAAACAGGGATAGGTTTAAAAAGTTTTTAATTGAAATAAGCATGCGATGACATGGCAAAGCGTTGGCTGATTTATATCAAATAGATATGACATAAATAAGCCAACGCTTTGCATGCTAACTCAAGGCAAGATAGCTGGAAGGTTTTTATTTATAAGATCTAAAAGCTATTCAACCGACTTTGAGCTGCGTGAAGTACTCCGGCTGCGGTGTTATCTTTGAACTCCCGAAGATCAAAATCGTTCAGTATTTTTTCAAGCTGACGCAATTTGTCCCGCTGGTTGTTTTTTATAAAATCCTTTTTCAGCGTGTTTATCTTTTCAAAATCCTGAATGCCTTCAATCAATCGCTCAAAGCGGATAGAAGACCGCAAACCCGGGTAAACCAAATATGCATCTCCGGATGACCATGATCCAAAACGTGTATCATGTAAAGAATCTTTTGTCCAGCAATTATAAGCCCACCTCAGGTACCCATCGTATCCCTTGTAAGCTGCGTACCATGCCAGCCAAACAGATTCTGCAGGTGCCGAAAAAGAGAATGTATTGGGATGCCCTTCTGTGCAACAGGTATAATAGGTAGTATTAAATCCCGCTTTTTTACGCGAAAGCATGGTTACCTCATCTATTACCTGGTTTGAGGCCACGCTGTAATCTACCAAATCATGCTCAATACCGGGATGATAATTACCCGCCAATGAAATTTTAAAATCTTTATCCGCGCTTTTAATTAATGCAATTGCTTTTTGCATATCCTCCATAGGCCTTTCGTCCATAGCAATAGTGGTTTTAGTAAACCATCCTTTTTGTTTAAGGTGACCGGCAAAATCAGCCAGCATGGGGCGCCAATGCGCATTATATTCCGGGGTACCAGGTTTGGCGATGATTGCAGTGTCTCTTCCCAGGGCCTGGTCATAATAAAAGAATTTCAAATTCCAGGGGATCATACTATAACAGTTGATAAATTTATTAATCCCTAACGACATCATAAAAGACACCCATTTATCAAAAATCGTATAATCATAAGTCCATGAACCGTTCTTATTTTTAGTCCATTTTATCATTGATCCATAAATATCATATGTTTGGCTATTCCATGGATCATATATAAGTGTAGTGGTAATTGATTGCTGACCGGCATCCGCCAGCATTTTCATATATGGGCGCATAATGTCGAAATGCTGTTTAGACCAGGGCTCTACACCATATGCCCTGGAAACCGAGTATGGATTTTGCCACAGATCTAAATGAAATTTCCGGTATGCCGGCGCAGGCAGCGTGTGATTAAGCACCTCAATTGTGTAATGCAAAATCGCGGGATATTTATTTTTTCCTTCCTTAACTTTCACATAACCCTTATAAATACCTTCAACCGCATCATCCGGCACATTAACGCTTAACCAAACGGGGCGGGTAGTATTTTTAGCTACCGGCAGGAATTTTTCCCGATCAATTACATCCTCAACAAGAGAAGAATCATGACCAGCCTGTATCCCACAACCTCCGCCTTCATTATTCAGCCCATCGGCCATTACATAACGTACAAAATTGGCACTGATATTTTTTACCGGAATTTGGTGCCCTTTACCGTCGCCGAGAGTGCTCCATTCAAAACTAACCTGCTGCATATCCCGGGTTGTCCATACCAGGAATTGCGTATGCACTTTCTCCCCTCTCCATGCTTTGGATTGCCATTGAGTTTGTAAAGGGGCTATTGAAGGAGCATTCCGTTTATCATAACGGATATCCGCTGAAGCAAAACTTACATAAACACCCGGTTTTAACACGCTCCAGGTTTCCTGTTGAACAGGTTTAGGATCGGGAAGTTCCTGGTAAGACCTATCAATTTTATACTGTGCCGAAACAACAGTGCTAAATAACAACAGTATTATGGTAAATTTTATGTTCATGATTTCGCTGCTTTCTATCAGACTGCTATACGTTTATGTTCAAATTTCATTCTCCCAAAAAATTCGGGCAAATGAAAGTCCGGATCGGTAGATTTAATATCATTCCAGGCCAAAAAATGAGGCTCGGGCAGCTCGTCGCCGCATTTATAAAAGTTGCCCCGGCATTGCTCGCCATTCAATGATGTGAATAAATGATGACTGAACACTTCCAATGGTATCATTAGGGTAAGTTCCCAGCTTATATTCCCATCCGCGGGATTATTTACCGGCTTTAACAGCGCAAGGTGCTTTATCATCCGCACAACTGCCTCCGGTAATAACTTGCGGTCGGTTTTACTTGTTCCAAAGCCCAGCATACAAGTGCCCGCGCAGTTAAACTCAAAATTGTAATAACCCGGTTCGTCACCAAATGAAACAAAAAACTCCACACAACTATCTTTATGAACGGGCTCATTTGGTTGTTTATATATAGCCTTTACAGACTTTTCACTTACGTAGTATTTTATAAAAACACAATCGTTACTATAAGCTATTGCAAAATGAACATCGGGCCTGTATCCATATTGGGGCCACGGCGCTATTCCAACAAGATGCTTTTCATAACTATCTAACAAAAGTGAAAGATGTTCTATAGGACTGTCTTTACTTACAGCTCCTAAAAATGGCACTATAAGTTCCATCATTTAATTTCTATCCATATTAAGTTTCTGACTTAGCATTCATAAATGTGTACGAACACACAAAAAAGAACACAAAAGGTTAAGTACAAATATAAAAATATTTACGTGCTCGCACACACTTTTGTTGATTTCTTATACAAAGTTCTTTTTACAAATGATAATCCATCTATTACTAACCCTATTGGGATATCAGCAGATATCCTAATAGGCCTTATGCCCCACCAGGCGCAAGCAATAAGCAGCTTTACTAAAAAACAACCTGGTTTAAAAATACAAATCCCTGCTGACTTGCATATAGATAAGCAATTCACCAGGGATAAAAAAATTAGTGTAAACGCTGATTGAAAATCAGCAGACGATTAAATATCTAAATAAACAGTATCTTCATCATCTATGTAATAGTTCATGTTTTCTTTGGTAACAATATCCAAAGGAAGATATTTTAAAATAGGCACTTCCTTCTTAAATACCAGGTAATCGGTTAACTGATAAATACCCCAGTAACCCTGACCTTTAGGATTTTGGTTAATTAAAAAGCTAATCGCCCCTTTATTCAGAAAATATAAATTTTGAGGCAGTAAATCATATCCTATTATTTTAATATGCTTAATATGCCGCTGCTCCAGGTATTTTGCAATTTCATGTGCTTTTGATGTTGTTACAAAAACACTTGCCATATCTGGTGTACTATCAATAATAGCATCCAATTGTGTTATAAACAGCGCCGCATTTGACCGGTTTAACTCAATCCTCAAAATTTTGTACTGGTGATCGAGGTTGTTTTGAGAAAAGTAATTACGGAATCCCTGCTCCTTTTTCAAAAGGTGGGCGGCATTACTTATTTCTTCATCAATATGTGCAATTAATATTGAACAAGGATCGGGCTGCCCGTAATGAATAAGTTTGCCCGCCAAAAAACCACTCTGGTAAGAATCCTGACCGATATAACTTAAAGGATCGTATTCGGCAATTTGAGTATTAAATAACACAAACGGGATTTCGGCCACTTTCCATTTCTCAAAAAATGGCAGGGTTTCCCGATAGAATATAGGCGACAAAATTATGCCATCCGGATTATCCTGGGTTAATTGGTTGGCATTTGCTATAAACGACTCTACGTCGTAAGGGTCAAATACATATTGCTGAACAATAATGCCGTATTGTTTCAGGTCTTTCTCTGCCTTTTCAATCCCCGCTTTTGGCGCATACCAATAGGAGTCGCTTTTATGATCTGGTATTAATGCAGCAATTTGATATACCTTATTGGAACCCAACGCTCTTGCCATAAGATTTGGCTCATAATCCATCTCTTCAATGATCTTAAGAATCCGCTCCTCCACTTTTTTTGATACCCGCCCCCGTTTATGCAATACCCTGTCAACCGTACCTGTTGAAACTTTCGCTTTTTCGGCAATATCTTTAATGCGGACAATTTTATTCTTCATATTAAGCTTTCAATTAAAAAGGATAGCAAATGTAATTTAATAAGAAGGTGTTTAAAAACAAATAAATAAATGGTCATTGCTGATTCCTGGCAAAAAGAATCTACCCAACTCTCCCCGGAAGGATGAACTATTTAGAAGAAGCTCTAATGCGATGATATTATTTTTTAAGGTATGGAAGTAAAGCAATTGCCAGTTTTTGATAACCAACCTTGTTAGGATGCAAGCCATCCCCAAAAAGTAATTCATCCACCTTTCCGGCATGGTTAAGCAATATTTTCCCCGGGTTAATAAAACGGACCTGGGTTTGAGCGGCCAGCTTAGAGATTGCTTTATTAAGCACCGCTATCCGTTTTTCCTGCTCTCTTCTCGGCAGCAAGCCCGATAAAAGAATTTCAGTTGCGGGTTGGCGTACTTTTACTGCCTGTACCAGCATTTTTAACCCTTCAATTATTTCTTCATCATTGTTAGCCAGATTATTGGTGCCTATCATTATCATAACCTTATCGACCTTAAAGCCCTCTATTTCTTCATGATATACGCGCCATAATACATTCTCCACCTGGTCCCAGCCAAAACCGAAATTTTTTACCCCCAGGGGCGTCATATATTTATCCCATGAATCGGCTCCTCGTGCTAAAGGCGCTTTTGGTATGCCGCCCCAGTAATTCAGGATAGAATTACCAAGGAATACAATCTTAGGCGGATCCGTTTTAATGAGCGTTAGTATTTCACTATGCCTGTTTCGCCAGTCATAGTAACCATCCCTGCTTTGTACAACCGGCACAGTGGTTGAATACCTGCCAGTTGGCTCATTAATAATTGCCCGTATGGTTTTCTCATAAGCACCGGCATATTTTTCCATCCCAACATCATTGGGGTGTAAACCATCAACCGTTGAATTAATATCAAAACCAATTTCCTTATTGGTTAATAAATAAACGTTTTTAGTTCCTGCAGCAACCAGCTTTGAATAAACCTGGTCAAGCACCTTATTAACACGGCTATAGCCAGCATTCTTACCTGTATCTAATAAACCATCTACATCGCCCTCACTATGCTCTACAAGCAATATGGGCACCAGCGGATGCTTTTCTGTTAAACTTTGTACTGATGCTAATAAACGCTTCTCTATTTCCTGATCAGGAAAACTGGTTAAATTGGGCATGCAATCAAGTACATATATTTTTGCATCTACCTCTGCCATCAGGTCAATAACCGATTTTTCGAGCAGCCCGGAACCAGAAAAACCAAGGTTTACCAGCGGGCGATCAAGCGCGCGTTGTAAAATTGCAGTCCATGCCAACCCAGGCCGCGACGCGCAACCGCCCTGGGCAATGGATGTTCCATATACAAGCACTGGTTTTTCTTTAGATAAAGACATGAAATTAAATGCGTTACCGGCAGGAACTCCTATCTCAAGCCAGGATACGGCATTATATAATGGCAAAAAGAGCCTGTATTCATAGCTTCTTCCCGGAAAGCTTGAACTTACTTTAATATTTGAATAACGATAGGTAATGGTATCTTTAAAGGAGAAGCTACCTGGAGCCAGGCACCATTTCCCATTAGGATCCAGAACATAAAGGTCTAAGCCGCTTACACCGGTAGCCTGCATATGCGACATGGCAAGATCACCTTTAACCTTATAACGGATAACCAGGTTGGAGGCATCTGTTTTAAACTTGATATATAAACCGGCACTGCTGTGCGATATGTTCCATACATTAGGATTAAGATCCTTTTCGGCACGTGCCGGGAACCGGTCATAGGCGCTTGCTGTTTCCTTTGGCCATGCCTGTCCTTCTATCACAGGGTAATCAGCTGCAGCCGGGTTCAGCCATTTATATGTTGTCGTAGTTTGTGCAAAAGATGCTGTTTTAAAAAAGCAAAGGCTTAATAAAATTACTTTTGATATCCGTTTCATTTATAATTTGTTTAAAGGCAATACTGCCATAAAACCGGCGATGATTGAATGCCTATTTTGTTAATGGTAAAGCAAAAGCCATTAAATAATATAAGACATTTGCCTGCTTACCTATTTGAATTTCACCATTGCTCAGCAACTCAACCGGCAAAAATTTAAACCCGAAATATACGTCTTTAATGAACAGGCTTAGCGTTTAATACCATCACCTCGAACGGCTGCAGTGTAACAGTATAGACATCTCCCTTAAATAGTGGAGTTTTCATTTCCTTACTTTTTGCATTATAAAAAAGATAGCTGTATTTATCGTTAATTAAAGGCAATTCAAAAACATTGTGTACATCAACCCGGAAGGTTTTTGCTTTGCCCGAAGGGTTTCTTAAAGTAATGATGCCCTTTTTGGGCGACCAGGCCGCAAACCCATAAACATCCCCTTTGGATGGATCGCCGCCCACCCAATGAACATCCGGCATGATGTCTGCATTTTCCCGCGACCATTTTATTGCAGCAGCCAGGCAATCCCAGTTAGCCGTGTTTAATTTATGGGGATTAATATACAATTCCTGCAAGCTTGTTCCCGATCCAAAAAATGACCATATTTCGTCAGAGATATCCTTGTCATTCATATCAAATTTGGCGGTTGCGCCATTATCAGCAATGCAGACGCCATGATACATCAGCGAACTTAACGGATAAAGCGGGGCGCGCTGAACAATATTTTTATATACTTCGCCATCACGGTAATTGAGCCATTGCTGCCTGCCATCTCCTTCTCCTTCGGTACTTGTATCCCAGCCGTTCCTCCAAATCACATCACCATATTTGAGCCAGAAAGGCGATGGCCAGGTACCTATGGTAAGGCTAAAATAAAGATCGGGTTTTACGGTACGAAGCGATGACACCAGGTTTAACAGCGATTCCATATCCGTTTGATATTCAGGAGTAGCGCCCGCCGACTGATCGCCCGCCCCAACACCATCAAATTTAAACATGGAGATGCCGTATTTAGTAACAAAATTAGCGGCCGCATCTTTAAACCTGGTAGAATAAACAGTCCCCGAAAGGGAAAATCCATGTGAATTAGTTTCAAAAGGAGGGTTTTGTTTTCTTCCATATTGCAGCCTTTGTTCTTTTGCCTGCTCATAACCACCCCAGGGCGACATCCACACTCCCAAAGACGCATTATACTTACGGGCCAACGCCTTAATATTATCAAACCCTACGGGGAAATTCGTTTTACTGATTTGCCATAATGTTTGATTATCGTCCCAGCCATCATCAAACAAAAATGCGTTTAAGTTAACCTTACGTTTTATAGTAAGGCTATCTCCAAACGCCTGGATGCGATCAAGACAACCAGCCTCAGTCAGCTTACGATCAGCCCATGAAATATCATACCATGAATTGTAATGCAGCATTTGCCTGTATGGCACGGCTCGCTCCCGTTCCTGGTAATAAAGAAATCCCCTGCGCAGCTGACCTTCGGGAGCAATACCCCATACGGTTGATGAAGTTAAATCCAGGCTTGGTTCCTGCCGTTCAATATAACTACTTATCCAGCCATTTTGAGCATTGTATTTACTTATCGGGCTTTCGGATGCAAAAAAGAAATTCCCCGAAACCATCGGCGATCCATCAACAATACCCGATGGCTTAATCCCCGTCCCGGTAGGGAACTTTATAAGCTTCAATTTTCTGATCCTTAAAGAATCGTTCAGGTTATGAAAGCTAAAAACCTGCCTGATATAATTGGAATTATCTTTCAAAATAGCCTCCCAGCTTACCCGAATACCATGTTTCACATTCAAAAACTCAGCAAAAACTGCTATCCCATTTTCCTTTTCGGCAATTTTAGCCGCCTGCAGATTACCCTTTACCGAAACAATTTTAGGAAGGATGCTTAATTGAAAATCAGCAGAATTAAGTACAGCACCATCCTTAAGCTCCAGTTCAAACAGGGGCGAGCCTTTTAAAGAAATCCGTTTATTATCCGACGCAGCAAATTCGTTTATGGTGACTGTTTTTTTGTCGGCAAGCCATTTTACTGATAAACAGCTATTTTTTAAAATCAATGCCCCTTTACCCGAAAATGCAACCGCTTTACCCGGCTTTACACCTGACAGAAAAACATTTTGAGCGTTAGCAGCGCCTGTTAGGCCGATTAAAATTAAAAACAAGAGTTTTTTTAGCATACTTGATAAATTTAACAAGAAAATATTAGAAACGATTTAGTGTGTGCGCACACAAATATATGGGATTAATTTCTAATTTAAAACTCAGAAAATAGTTTTTCTTTTAAGCACAGGAACAGGGTGCAGAATCTGTACAAATCAAAATAGCTCTTAATGCATTGTCTCACTAACACAGATAGCCCCAATAACACCATTTACCGGCTACTAAAAATCATTTTACAATTCCTTTCATACGTTTATAAACAAATTTTATATTTTTGCGTTTCCGAACACGCAAAAATGAAAAAAGCTTGCAAAAAAAATTTTAGTGACAAGATGGATAGATTATATGAGTTCATATACCATTGCGGAATTTCAAGCCAATTTTAAACCCATTAAAGTAATTATATTATAATGACATTAATCAAATCAATTTCTGGAATAAGAGGAACCATTGGTGGTCCGGTAGGTGAAAATCTAACCCCATTGGATATTGTGAAATTCACATCAGCATTTGGAAGCTGGGCGATAAGACAATCAGGGATAAAAAAAATTGTGGTTGGCCGGGATGCCCGGATATCCGGGTCAATGGTTAATAACCTGGTGGTTGGTACACTACAGGGTTTAGGTATTGATGTTATTGATTTAGGTTTGTCAACAACCCCTACTGTTGAAATTGCCGTGCCTGCTGAAAATGCTGCTGGCGGTATTATTTTAACAGCAAGTCACAATCCTAAACAATGGAATGCCTTAAAGCTTTTAAATCATCGTGGCGAATTTATCAATCACGAGGAAGGAAAAATGGTGTTAGACATAGCCGAAAACAGCGATTTTGATTACGCCAATGTGAATAACCTCGGCAAGGTAATTTACGATGAAACCTATATGCAGAAGCATATTGACATGGTGTTGGCCCTCCCCCTTGTTGATGCTGATGCCATTGCTAAAGCAAATTTAAAAATAGCGGTTGATGCGGTTAACTCAACAGGCGGAGTTTTTGTACCTGCCTTGTTAAAAGCTTTGGGTGTAAAAACAATTTTTGAATTGTATTGCGAACCCGACGGCAACTTTGCTCACGATCCTGAACCATTGCCCGAAAATCTAGAGGAGCTTTCAAATGAGGTATTAAGGAATCGGGCTGATTTAGGTATCGCAGTTGACCCTGATGTGGACCGTTTGTGTTTTGTATGTGAAGACGGAAGTAAATTTGGCGAAGAATATACTTTAGTGGCCGTTGCTGATTATGTTTTAACGCACAAGCAAGGAAATACGGTTTCTAACCTGTCTTCAACCCGCGCACTAAAGGATATTACTGAAAAAGCCGGAGCCCAATATTATGCAGCAGCAGTTGGTGAGGTAAATGTGGTAAATAAAATGAAAGAAGTTGATGCAGTGATAGGCGGCGAAGGCAATGGCGGAATAATTTATCCTGAATTGCATTATGGACGAGATGCTTTAGTTGGTATTGCTTTATTTCTGACCCACCTGGTTAAGCTTGGTAAACCAGCTTCTGCTTTACGCAATACTTATCCCGACTATTTTATATCCAAAAACAAACTGGAACTTGACGAAAACGTAAACATTGAATCAATCATTAAAAAAGTTAAAAACAACTATTCACATAGCCCCCAGAATACAATTGACGGCTTAAAAATAGACTTTGATTACGGATGGGTGCATTTAAGGCGTTCAAATACAGAAGCTATTATAAGAATATATGCTGAAGCAAAAGATAAAAAAGCAGCTGATGGCATAATAAACGATGTAATGGAAACAATGCGTGGATAAATATAATCTCTTTAGGAACACCACCGACTGTGATTTGCAGATAAAATGGTAAAGCATCGCAGGTGCAATCCTTTGGCCTTCTTAAATAAAATAATAAGCCTAAACCTTTTCTAACATGACGATAGTTTTTTAAGTGGACCTATATCGAAATGTAGTGGTAAAAAAACAAAATACCCTCTATTTAACATGCTTAAATAAGACACTTGCAATTTTTGGGGTTTGACCATTAAACAAAAGCCTGCTATCATTTGGATTGCAGGCTTTTACATAATTTTGATACTGCTTTCCGTGGTCCTTAGACTATAAAACTCGAACTCTTTTGTGGCTGTTTTGTGTTGTGCGGCGGGTTTGTAAATTAGGTTATCTAAAATACTGCCGGTACTGGCCATTTTCGGTATCCATAGTAAAGTAACGTCCAAACACTGTGTGTTGTATGCGCTCACTAAATGTAGACTGATCAATGGGCAACTCTATTCCAAAAATCATCCACTTGAAACAATGTGGGATTAATTTCAAATACATCACGTGCCTGATAATTATGCAAATAGCCTAAAAGATAATGCGGTAACAAACCTCCTTTTAAAGTAACTTCTTCTTGAGTATAAAAAAACGTTCTTTCATAGACCGGCAATCCAAGAGTATTCATATCAATTTTCCGAGCAAGAATCCTTGTATCAGGTACATTCAAAATCCCCTCGTAGTTCTTAGGAATCCAACCGAAAAGGACTACAGGGTTGTTACTGCCCTCGGTTTCCCCTTTCCAGGCAAATTTTTGAGATTGAAGAAAATTTGTTGTGGTGCTGAGAAGAAAGGAGGAAGAATAATATTCGCTTTTACTTATATGGTGTAGGAGAGCAAGGTAATAATCCCGTACGATTATTCGTCTTTCTTTAGGAAGATTGTTTAGTATGCGAATAAATCGTTCTAAGTTGTCATTATCGCTGAAGAATGCTGTTATATCTGCTTCTCTTTTTTTAAATCCTGTCAAAGCCATTCTTGTAGCACCAAATGGAAATTGTCTTCTTAAAAGATTGCAAAGCATTCGGAAAATAAGATAAAACTCATTATTTCCAGCTTCAGCAATATCTATCCCATTTATATTTGGCAACGCCGATTGCCCGAACATTCCGGCTTTTGCTCCCATAAGAAATAGTGAATATCGAAATTCGGCGGCGAAATTTGCATCATTATATATACTTTGAAGAAGCTCCCTTTTATGCCCCCGATAAATAAACTTGTAGTTTTCCCTATGAATCTTATTCACACAATTAAAGAAATGCTTTTTTTGTTTGTTGTTTAAAGCCTTGCCATTAACTTGTAAAAAGTATTTGTAGTAATTAGGAACAACGTCGAATTTTTCCATTTAGAAACCTCTTTTAACACAGTAAATATATGATATTGAGCAAATTATTTACCAATGAAAAAACCGCAACTAGCATTGTTTGCTGATTGCGGTTTAGTGGCCCCTAGACTACAAAACTCGAACTCTTTTATGGCTGATTTGCATTGTGCGGCGGGTTTGGAAGATTATTAAGATTTGTAAGTGCCCCGTCAAGGAATCGAACCTTGTATCCTATAAACATACAGTGACAATTTTGGCAATGTATGTCTATAGTGTCTCACCGTTGACCTCAGGGCAAACTAAATTATTTTTAAAATATCTTGAATGTAGTAGTTAAAATCATCTTCACTCATTGCGAATTCGTTGACAAACTCTAATCTAACCTTCTTTTTTTTTGTTTCCAAATCTAAGTATTTATTGAACCGTTTAAGATTAAGTGATTCTATTATATTTTTGTGATTTTTAGAAAAAGCGTTTTCACAACAGTGTTTGGCCAAATGTTTACAAAGCCTAGTAAACAGATTATAGTCAATCGATGACAGTTTTTGAAAAGGATTGGGTAGTTGGCTCAAATAGAAATCCTTCTTTTCTTTGGGGGCTTTAGAATCTAAAGTAATCTCTTTTCTTAATTTTTCTAACTTTTCAATTTTTGAATGCGATGATTTATCTCGGCATTTCTTATAGTATTGAAATAATTTATATGATTATCTGGTATATTTTCTTGACCAACCTTTGTTAGAATTTGAGCAAATTTCCCTGGCGTTTCCCCATTAATTTTCGTGTCGCTATAGCGCCATTTTTCCTCTTTACAAAAATATTTATTGTAATCGTTTTGAAATTCAATGAAAAAAGATTCGAAACTATTATAAACAGTAACAATATTATTTAAGCCAACAATGTTTTCCAGCGTATCAAACTTATATATATTCACAATTACACTATGTTGCTCAGCTTTCGCTTTGATAAAATCTTTAATATTTTCAGTTGCTTTACTATTTAATAAAAAATCAGCTATTGCCAAATCAACTATTTGCATATAGGCATCGCGACCACCCAATTCTAGCTTAAGTTTTCTATAAGATGGAAAAGTCAGACTCATAAAAATTTTTAGTTAACTATTTTTAAATTCACCATATGACACAAAATTTTAGCTGGTTACAGCAAAGCCTTCAGATTTCCATCTGAAGGCTTTTTCAATTTATTCCCATGCTTGGCATACGGTGGGTCATTTTGTGGTCCCGACGAGAATCGAACTCATATCTAGAGTTTAGGAAACTCCTATTCTATCCGTTGAACTACGGGACCGAATATGACTGATAAAGGCAAAACCCCAATCAGCTTGCAAAGGTGCAAATTATCAATGAAAAATCACATGCCTTAACAGCAAATTTTTATCGGCAAAAATCTACACATCCGTAATGTGCACATTTACCTAATTACTGCCCCGTTATGAAAATCATCTATAGGTGCTACAAAGCTTAGTTTCCCTTCGCTGTTCTCAGCCATCAGGATCATTCCCTGTGATAGGATGCCCTTAATCTCACGTGGTTCCAGGTTTACCAGGATGCTTACCTTTTGACCAATGATGGCTTCCGGCTCATAATATTCGGCAATTCCCGATACTACCGTGCGCTCATCAATGCCGGTATCAATGGTCAGCTTTAGCAGCTTTTTGGTTTTGGCCACTTTTTCGGCAGCCAGGATAGTTCCGGTACGGATATCCATTGCGGCAAAAGTATCATAATTGATATTGTCCTTTGCGGGTTGCATATCAATACTTGGGAGCGGAGCTGCAGCTGCCTTTTTAGCCTGCAACTTTTGCAGCTGATATTCTATTACCTCGTCCTCTATCTTCTCAAACAACAATGAAGATGGGTTTAGCTGGTGCCCGTTATTAAAAAAGAATTCCTGGTCGTAAGTAATAACTTCATTTGGCCAGTTAAGCATCGCTATGATTTTTTTAGCGGTTGCCGGTAAAAATGCCTGCGCTGCTGTAGTTAAATGACCTATGATGAGCAAACAGTTATGCAAGGCCTGCTTAGCATCCTCAGGATTGGTTTTAATAGTTTTCCAGGGTTCTTTTTCTGTTAAATAGYGATTGCCAAGGCGGGCTATATCCATTACCGCCTGCAGGGCCTGGCGATAGCGGTAAGCCTCAAGGTTTTTCTCTATCTCGTCATAACAAATGCCTATTTCGGTATTAAGGTATTCGTCGTTAAGCTCAATTTTATCAGTAGTGCCTTCAATTTTACCATTGTAAAATTTATGCATCAGTATCATTACCCGGTTTACAAAGTTGCCAAGTATAGCTACCAGTTCGTTATTGATACGGGCCTGGTAATCTTTCCAGGTAAATTCACTGTCGCTGGTTTCGGGCAATATAGAGGTAAGCACATAACGCAGTTCGTCCTGCTTGCCAGGGAATTCTTCCAGGTACTCATGCAACCAAACAGCATGGTTACGTGAAGTAGAAAGTTTATCGCCCTCTAAATTTAAAAACTCATTGGCAGGTACATTTTGTGGTAAAATATATTCACCGTGAGCATGCAATATAGATGGGAAAATAATACAGTGAAATACAATATTATCTTTACCAATAAAGTGCAGCAAACAAGCATCATCCTGCTCATCGGCCTGTTTTTTCCAGTATAGTTTCCAGTCTTTATTGTTGTCAATAGCCCATTGTTTGGTGGCAGAGATGTATCCTATGGGTGCATCCATCCAAACGTATAGCTTCTTGCCCTTAGCTTCTTCCAGGGGTACATCTATTCCCCAATCCAGGTCTCGGGTCATGGAGCGGGGCTGCAGGCCCGATTTAAGCCATGATTTACATTGACCGAACACGTTTGTTTTCCAGCTGCCTTCTTTAGTATCTATCCATTGCTCCAGCCAGGGCTGGTATTTATCAAGCGGAAGGTACCAGTGTTTGGTTGGCTTTAATACAGGCGCTTTACCACTTAAGGTTGATACCGGGTTAATCAGGTCGGTAGGATTTAGCGATGTGCCGCACCTTTCGCACTGATCACCATACGCATTCTCATTATGGCAATTCGGACATGTCCCGATGATGTACCGGTCGGCCAAAAATTGCTGATAATCCTCATCGTAGTACTGTTCGCTCATTTTTTCGATGAACTCATCCTTTTCATACAAATTCAGAAAAAACTCCTGCGAAAGATCATGATGTATTGGAGACGAGGTGCGATGGTAAATATCAAAGGCTATCCCAAACTCTTCAAAACTTTCTTTTATCTGGGTGTGGTACTTATCAATAATAGCTTGCGGTGTTGTGCCTTCCTTTTTAGCCTTTATGGTAATGGCAGCACCATGCTCATCTGAGCCGCAAACATATAGTACATCCTTTTTTTTGAGCCTTAGGTGTCGCACAAAAATATCGGCAGGCAGGTAGGCGCCCGCAAGATGACCAATATGCAGTGGTCCGTTGGCATAAGGTAAAGCCGATGTAACGGTATATCTTTTATATTTGTTGAGTTCTGACATTAAAAAGAGGCGTTATAAATAATTGGCAAAGATAAATTATTTAAGTTGGAAAAGCCCGGATACAGTGAAGTCCGAAATACGGATGCGAAAAAAAATTTATTATTATTGACCTATGGATAATCCCGCTCATATAGTTTCTTCCGATCGCTCGGCACCCTCCGCTTCCAGGCTCCCAAGCTATTTAAAAAAGGGAGATAAAATAGCTATCACCTGCCCTGCAAAAAAGTTGCCCGGCCCAATGACAGATGCCATAGCGCTTTTACAATCATGGGGATTAGAGGTTGTTTTGGGCGAAACCGTTGATGCATCATATCACCAGTTTGCCGGCGACGATGAGTTAAGGGCGAAAGATTTGCAGCGTTTTATCGATGATGACACCATAAAGGCCATCATAGCGGCCCGCGGCGGCTATGGAACCGTCAGGATCATTGATAGGGTTAACTTTAGCGCGTTTGCCCAAACCCCTAAATGGATTATTGGCTTTAGCGATATTACTGTGCTACATGCACACTTGTTTGCAAATTACCAGGCGCAAACCATACATGGGCAAATGCCTGTAAATATTCCCGATGCATCAGCCCGCTCATTGGATACCTTGCGCAAAGCCTTATTCGGCGAGGATTTAAGTTATCAATTTACTTCGCACGCTCAAAATCGTGCGGGTGAGGGTAAGGGGATACTGGTTGGTGGTAATTTATCGTTGCTGGTAGCTATCTCCGGCTCGGTGTCAGATATTGACTATACCGGCAAAATATTATTTATTGAGGATGTAGGAGAGTATCTGTATAGTGTAGACCGGATGCTGCGCTGCCTGGATAGGGCCGGCAAACTTAAAAGCCTTGCAGGTTTAATTGTAGGAGGCTTTACCGATATAAAGGATAACGACATCCCATTTGGGCAAACTGTACCTGGTATAATTATGGATATCGTACAACAATATGATTATCCCGTTTGCTTTGATTTCCCGGCAGGGCATATACCCGATAATTGCAGTTTAATATTGGGACGAAATGTTAGTTTAAATGTAAAGGAACAACAGGTAAGCGTTCAGTTTGTCTGAATCTGGCTTTTCAGAATGAAATAATCAACAGATCTAATCAATAATAACTAAGCTAAAAACAATTATTACATATGGCACTACTCGGTAATTTAGGCAATTACAAAAACACAGGACTGTTAATCATCCGCGTGGGTTTAGGCATAATGTTTATTTATCATGGCTATCCCAAACTCATGGGCGGCCTAAAAGGCTGGGAACATTTAGGGGGATCAATGAAGTATGTAGGCATTCATTTTTTACCTGTAGTGTGGGGATTCCTGGCAGCTGCAACCGAGCTGTTGGGCGGCTTTCTGCTTTTAATAGGGCTTGCTTTCAGGCCAGTGTGCATCCTATTGTTGGTTACCCTCATTGTTGCTACCTTAACTCATTTTGGCAGTGGTGGCGATTTAGGAGACGCAGCACACGCCATTGAAGATGCAATTGTATTTGCAGGACTTATTTTTATTGGCCCGGGGAAATATAGTGTGGATAAGAAGTGATCGGCCAAAAAGAACTGTCAATAAATCTAAACGGTTCTTTTGAAAAAAAAATTTTCTGTTTAGTTTAACGAATCCGCCAAATTCTTCAGAAAGTTTTCGTCAATTTCATCGTCTCCATGGGCGCTGTAAAACGCTTTTACCTTATCAGCATCATCAGCAAATGCCTGCTTTATTGCTTTGTTCTTTAGAGTCGTCTTTTGCAATTGAGATGTTTTAACATTAAATACATAATAAGCAGCCTCATCAACATACTCATCGTATTTGTTGCCGCTTGATGTCATACCATCAGATTTATAATTGGCTTTTACAAAAGCGGTTTGGGTGAGTTTGTAAACCTTGTACTTACTGCCGGTTGCCAAAACCTGGCAATAATGAGTGGCATCAATGGCTGGCACGTATTCAAATGCCATTGGGCTATCATTTTTATCATAAACAACAAAAGCTTTAACGCGCTCCTTGTCGGTTGCAATGGCGGTTTGTTTATCCTGGCTTAAAAGTAGCGAACCGCCAATTTTGTCATAATTAAAAATATAATTCTCGCTGTTAATTGCGTTTCCCTTATCATCGGTTACATTGCCCTTAACCCAGATATCAAAAAGATACCTGCTGCCCTTTGTATCTTCTTTATTGGTAAGATTATAAGCCATTCCCGAGCCCGACGTAATACCTGTTGTTGAAAGGCTGTTGACACTACTTTGAGCGTTTGCTCCAACGCATGCTACAATGCAAATTACTATGGTCGCTATTACTATCTTTTTCATATTAAAATTCGTTATTAAATCTCCTAAAGGTGTTGTATCAAAATATAACAAAAAAGACCATTAGAAAAATCTAACGGTCTTCTTTGTTATAAAGTGCTCAAACCCAATTAATTCAGTGAATCAGCAAGATTTTTCAGAAATGTCTCGTTGATATCATCATCTGCGTGGTCAGCATAAAAGGCTTTAACTTTGTCTGCTTCAGCAGCGAATACTTGTTTAATGGCTTTATTCTTAATGCTTATTTTTTGCAATGCCGATGTTTTTACATTAAACACGTAATATTCCAGTTCGTCAACATACTCGTCGTAATGGTTGCCGCTTGAGGTCATACCGTCGGTTTGATAATTGGCCTTCACAAAAGTAGTTTTGGTAAACTTATATATTTTATATTTACTGCCATCGGCCAATACCTGGCTGTAGTGAGTCGGATTTATAGCGGTTATCAACTCATAAGTTTGTGGCTGATCAAGCTTATCGTATATTGTAAAACTTTTAAACTTATCACGGTCAACATCAACTGCTGCGCGCTTATCCTGTGTTAATAACAGCGACCCGTTTATTTTATCATAATTATAGCTAAAATCATCATTTTTTACCCTCGCACCCGTGTTATCAACAACATAGCCTTTAGCCCAGCCATCGCCCACTAAATACCGGCTGCCCCTTGTATCTTCCTTACGCGAAACATTAAATAATGCCCCGGCTCCATTTGTAGTAGCAAGATTAAAAAAACTAAACCCATGGATCTGATTCTGTTGATCAACAGCAGTAGCAACCACCTTATTAGGATCCGACAGATTATTCCCTTTAAATGTAGACTTTCCAGGTTTAAGCACCACCGTCAGGTTCTCTTTCGGGGCAACTTTTTCGTCTTTATAACCCTTTGCAACCACCAAAAGCGATGTGTTATCTTTTACCGGCAATGTAAAAAAGCCAAGCGAATCGGTGTATGTGGCTTCATTGGCATCGGCTACCTGAACCAAGGCAGACGATACGGCTTCGCCTTTTTCGTTTTTAACTGTACCGGAAGCGTTTTTTGTTTGTGCCATAATAAACTGAACTGTTATTACAGCCAAAGTTAAGGTTAGGATGTATTTTTTCATTGATATTATATTTAAGTATTAAAGTTAAGGATAAACACACTAAAAGCCAAGCCGTTGATTCAGTTTATTAAAAAGATTAATTACCTCATTATTATTCGCAGAGACCAACAATAGCTGCCGACTTGCCTGCGTATGCATTTTATCATTTGTACCAAGGCATATGTATTAATTTCCCCTTTGAGGAATTAAAACCATTATTTTTTGCGAGTGAGTCCAATATTAAAAAAAGGCTGGTTCTTTTCAGAACCAGCCTTTGGTAATGCAATACGCTATGATATTAAACTGTTAGGTTTATAAATTTAAGCATTGTTATTTTTTATATTGATCAAGATTATTTCGAGCTCCTGATCCGCCAAGTACATCGTATGTAAAGCCTTGTTCAAACAAAGCCAACACCTGGGCATAGGTGTAATCTTTTTCTACATATCCTACAATTGACGCTGCTTTCGTCACAGCTATACCGCTTCCTCCTAATATGGTAGTCACATCGGCAGGGTCGATCACGATTGTGAAATGTGAATAAGTAGCGTTAGGGTACAAACCTACCTGTTGAAAATCAACTTTATACCTTACTGTCTGCGTAAAATAACCGCCTGTTACTTCAAACTCAGTGGCAGAGTTTGGTAAAAATACGTTGGTATTACCTGCTGCATATGTAAAATTACCTGCTGGTGGTGTTCTTGTAAATTGCCATTTATAGGTTCCGGCAAAATCGTTACCAATAAAATGGTAGTATTTAATACTGAAATTAGCACTTTTAGCGGCGCCAGTTACCGTACTGATTTTGATTGGAAGCATATAGCTTTTTGTAGGATCCAGCTTGTTTTTGTAAAAAGTTACCGGAATATCGGCTAAACGTGTACCTGCTTTAATGGTAACAGTTGTGTTGGTAAACGCAAATGAACCCGCAGGTAGCGCCAAATATGGAACAGTTGGATCTGACGCCACGTAAGTTGCGATAATTGAATTATCTAATTCAACGGTAACCTTTACATCTGCTGTAGGAGCATATTCTCCTGTTACGTTTATTTGAAGGGTTCTTGATATTGTATCCGTAGCATCGGTTATAGATGCTTCGCCAAAATATGGTTTGCCACTATGCACAATCTCTGCAAAAGCAGTCAGATTTGAAAAGTCCACATTCGGCTTGTCTTTCAGACAAGACGTAAGCGAGACTGTAAGGGCTCCTAATAATATGATTAATTTTTTCATTTCTTTTCTTTTAATTATTTAAACTATTAATACCGGGGACGCTTATTTCATCCAAAATATTTTGGATGTTAAAAGATCTGTACCCGCACCACCGGCAGGAACATTTGCTCCGTTCAATGAAGTTTCGTTAACCGGGTAAGGCAAACGGTATGGTATGTGCGGTGCAGTATTACCAGGATAAATAGAAACCGGCAAATCTTTAGGAATACCCAATCTTCTCCAATCGCTGTATGACTCTAATGGGTCAACCGAGTTTAAAGCAGCCCATTTTTGAGTAATAAGCGTGGTTATTTTATCCGGAGAAAGGCTATAGTTGGTTAAATTATTTGACTGACCAACATAGGTAGCAGCTGCAGCAGCATAATTAGC
>NZ_JBFUKF010000006.1:0-48209 GCF_056400985.1 Mucilaginibacter sp. P4_G9
CTGCTTCGCGGGCTGTTGGGTCGATAATAAATATCAGCAATGAGGCAAAAACAACCGCAATTAGTTTTATGATCAACGTATTTCGTTTTGTTATTTCACGGCTTTGGGTATATAGCGTAGCCGATAAACTTAACAGCAGACCCAGGTTTGCCGTCATTACCCCACGCATTAGCCAACCCTCATGCACCCTGTTAAGGTGGCGCAGTTCAACTTCAACTGTGCCGGCTATTGTGCCAATTAAAGCAAATATCAGCTCAAACGGATAACGTTTTAAGGTAGATGAAAAACCATTGGCAAGTGTTTTTATTGACGGGAATTTCATTGTGACGGGGTTTAAGCTACCAATGTAACTACATTTTGTAAAATATATGTGTTAAAAATGCAAAGTACGTGGGCTGTAATTGCATTTCACACATTAGTGATTATATTTGCGGTCGCAAAAAACGTCATTTTATATAATATAATGAGAGAAATACAATTCAGAGAAGCGCTAAGAGAGGCCATGGTCGAAGAAATGCGCAGCGACGATAAAATATACCTGATGGGTGAAGAAGTTGCTGAATACAACGGAGCCTATAAAGTAAGCCAGGGTATGCTGGATGAATTTGGTGCAAAACGCGTTATTGATACGCCCATCTCTGAATTAGGCTTTGCCGGTATAGGCATAGGCTCGGCTATGAATGGATTGCGMCCTATCATCGAGTTCATGACTTTTAACTTTTCGTTAGTTGCCATCGATCAGATCATCAACGGTGCGGCCAAAATCATGTCGATGAGCGGTGGCCAGTTTTCTGTGCCAATCGTTTTTCGCGGCCCAACCGGTAATGCGGGTATGCTTAGCTCACAGCACAGTCAGTGTTTCGAGAACTGGTATGCCAACTGCCCTGGTTTAAAAGTAATCGTTCCATCAAACCCATACGATGCAAAAGGCTTATTAAAATCGKCAATACTTGATCCTGATCCGGTTATCTTCATGGAATCAGAGTTAATGTACGGCGATAAAGGCGAAGTGCCTGAAGAAACCTACTATATTGAAATAGGCAAAGCTAAGGTAGTAACCGAAGGTGCCGATGTAACATTGGTAGGTTTTGGTAAGATTATGAAAGTGGTTATTGCCGCTGCTGCCGAACTGGCAAAAGAAGGTATCAATGCCGAAGTGATCGACTTACGCACTGTACGCCCTATTGATTATGCCACTGTTATCAATTCGGTTAAAAAAACAAACCGTTTAGTGATCATTGAAGAAAGCTGGCCTTTAGGTTCGATAGCTACCGAGGTTGCTTTTAAAGTACAAAAAGACGCTTTTGATTATCTTGATGCACCTATTCTGCGTATTATGGGTGGCGATGTGCCATTGCCTTATGCTCCAACTTTAATACAGGAATACCTTCCAAATCCGGAAAGGGTTATTAAAGCGGTTAAAGAGGTAATGTACGTTACTAAATAATAACACGATTTTAGGATTGACAGAATTTCTTGTCGCCTTTAGATTTAAATATACAAAGAGCCCTGTATTTAAGTACCGGGCTCTTTATTTTTATATAACCTACAATGGAAACATCAAACGTAAAAGATAGTAACGGCAACACCCTTAATGACGGCGATTCGGTAACGCTGATTAAAAGTTTAAAAGTTAAAGGTGGCGGTGTCACCCTTAAACAAGGCACACTGGTAAAAAAGATTCGCCTTACCGATGATGATAAAGAAGTGGATTGCAAAATTGAYGGCATGAGCATTGTGCTAAAAACCGAATTTTTGAAGAAAAGATAACCGCCGCTATTTGATTTTTAATCTAAATATCAATAATTTAGATCATGGCAAAACAGCATCGGAAATTAATAGCTATTTACCTGCCTCTTTTTTTAGTGATGCTGAGCATAAATTTCAACAGTATTAGTAATGGAATTACTACGCATAATACTGTCGGCATAGTAGCAGCTTCTGTATCATCGGTATTGTTTTAATTTTGATAATGAAAGCTTCTGTGTTTTTGATAAAGCAACGGATAGCAAAATAAATCGCGCATCATTGATCGTCAAAACAATCTTCCTGTAAATTTTGACGGGTTTAACATCGCGAACCGTATTTTAAAATTGGTTGATATACGCCATCTTGCATAATTTCCCTATTTTAGGCACACAAACACCATGAGCATGCGAAATCTCCTTTTAAAAGGCATAAAGTCCTTTTCTTTCATCTTATTAGCATCAGCTATTTACGGCAGTGCCTCTGCCCAAACCGCGCCACAAGTGGTAAAAACTGAACCCGTGGTTAAAGCACCGGCAGCAGGGATTATTACACCGGTTATCCTGATAGATAGATTTTTTAAAAGCTACGATAAGGAAAGCACCACAAAAGCTATGTTGGATATTTTTAAAACCAACCCGCTTATTGATACCAACAGCCTGATAAAATTGATAACTAAAATAGATACCACACGCAGTGTAATGGGGCCTTACCTTGGTAAAGATTTAATTGCGCAGCGTAAGGCATCAAACAGTTTTGTACTTTACAGCTACCTTGTAAAACACCAAACACAGCCGCTAAGGTTTACATTTATGTTTTACAAACCTAAAAATGACTGGGTAATATTCCGCCTGTATTTTGATGATGCGGTGGCAAGCGAACTTGAGCAATCTGCAAAAATAACCGGGAAGCCATAAAGGCTAAAGGCCTTTTGACGAAGCTTTGGGCTTTTAACCCTAAGCTTTCAGCTAATCGCTGTACCTATCGTTACGCCAGGGGTAGGCAGTGTTTGAGTAACCTCGGTCTTCCCAAAAGCCTAATTGGTTTTCGGTTAAAAACTCAATGCGCTTTATCCATTTGGAGCCTTTCCAGGCATATAGCTGCGGGGTTATCATACGTACTGGTCCGCCATGCTCAATTGGTAACGGTTGCCCTTCAAAAGTATGCACCAATAACACATCGGGTTTTAAGGCTTCCTCAAGCGAAATATTGGTGGTATAGGTGTCGTATCCATAACACATGATGTGGGTAGCATTTTCATGAGGGTGTACCAATGCGGCAAGGTCAAGCAGGCTTACTCCCTTCCATGACATATCCAGTTTGGACCATGTGGTAACACAATGAAAATCTGATGTATCTTTGGTTTGCGGCAAATCCATAAACTGTTTCCAGGAGAGCTTTACCGGGTTTTCAACCGCGCCATCTATAGTGAGCCGCCAGCGATCGGTAGGTATATTGGGCTGATAACCCAGATCAAGCACGGGCCATTTTGTTGTGATGGTTTGCCCAATTGGAACAACCGGCATGCCATGCCTGTTTATTTTGCCCGATCCGCGTGGTGTATCATCAGCAACAGAAGGTGTAAGCTTCATCTTTTCTTCAAACCGGGCTTTAAGTTTCATCCGGGCCTCAATAATACGATCAAGTTTTTCAGATTCTTCCATGGTATTAAAGGTACAAAAAAGCTTAAAGCACAAAGCTGAGGGCAGAAAGCTTTTTTGGGGTAAAAGAAAAGGCTTTAAGCACGATGCTCAAAGCCTTTGATATAAATTTTTTCGAAAAAAAACTTTCTGTCTTTAGTTTTAAGTCTTCGGCTTAAACAACAGTACCTTCTTTAAGCTTTTCTGCATTCTCTGCAAATTGTAAAGCTTCCATTATTTCTTGCAGATCGCCGTTTAATACACCGGGCAAATTGTATATGGTTAACCCTATACGGTGCTCGGTTAAGCGACCCTGGGGATAATTATAAGTACGCACCTTGGCCGATCTGTCACCGGTGGAAACCATGGTTTTACGTTTTTTTGATGTTTCTTCGAGGTGCTTTTGCAGCTCCATTTCATAAACCCTTGAACGTAGTACCTGCAGGGCTTTATCGTAATTTTTTAACTGCGATTTTTGATCCTGGCATTGTGCCACAATTCCCGTAGGAATGTGAGTCAACCTCACGGCCGAATAGGTGGTGTTCACCGATTGTCCGCCCGGGCCCGAGGCGCAGAAAAGATCCTTACGGATATCACTCACCTGCAAATCAATATCAAACTCATCAACCTCGGGCAATACCACAACAGATGCGGCAGAAGTATGTACACGGCCCTGTGTTTCGGTATCCGGTACGCGCTGTACACGGTGCACACCCGATTCATATTTTAAGGTACCATAAGCATCCTCGGCGTTTACGTTGAATACAATTTCTTTGTAGCCGCCGCTTGTGCCTTCGGTATAATCAACCAGTTCGGTTTTCCAGCCTCGCTTTTCGCAATAGCGCATGTACATGCGGTAAAGGTCGCCGGCAAATAAAGCGGCTTCATCACCACCGGTTCCGCCACGGATCTCCACAAGGGCATTTTTAGAATCCTCCGGATCTTTAGGGATCAGCATCAAGCGGATCTGCTCTTCTTTTTCCTCCTGCTGGGTTAGCAGTTCGTCAAGCTCAGATTTAGCCATTTCACGGAATTCTTCATCCTTTTCGGTAGCCAGAATTTCTTTGTTGCTGTCAATATTGCTCATGATGTTGCGGTAAATGTTGTACTCATCAACAATCTTGGCCAGGTCTTTATATTCTTTATTCAGCTGGGCATAGCGCTTCATGTCCTGCATAACTTCAGGATTGCTCAATTCACCTTCAACGTTTTTCCAGCGTTGATATATCAGTTCTAATTTCTCTAACATAATCTGTTTTCAATAGCTAATCGAAGCAGCTATCCTGGATGATGGTCCGGCTAAGAAATGCGTCACGTTTCGGTCGGTTTATAGGCTTGCTTCAAAAAACGCACAAAAATACGCATTTTAGTGCATATATTTTTTCAGGGGATTGTAAGTTCTGCTGAAATAGTAAGTCAGTAGATTATAGTCGATTGTCCATTGCCAATTGTAAAAAACTTCTATTGACTATTAACCATTTACTTTTCAAAATATTCCAGCTTAAGCTCATTGCCATCAAACACGGCGTAGGTGTAGTAGTTCACCCATTCGCCCAGGTTAATGTAGCGGGTTTGGGGTGTAAGCTGTATATCCAGCGGTAAATGGCGGTGGCCGAAAATAAGATAGTCGTAATAGTTCGTCTTCAATTCCTCCCGGCAAAAGCTAACCAGCCATTCCTGTTCTCCGGGTTTAGGGTTTTCTTTTTTCTGATTGCTTATGCGGCTATGGGTTGACCAATAATTGGCTATGCCAACACCTAAATTAGGATGCACCCTGGCAAATAGCCATTGACAAAAACCGCTGCGGAAAAAGTTTTTTAAAACTTTGTAAAAGCGGTCGCCTGGTCCAAGCCCATCGCCATGATGAAGAAAAAGCTTTTTCCCACTACGTTCAATAACTAATTCATCGCTGATGATGGTTACACCAAGCTCTTTTTTAAAATAATCAAACATCCACATGTCGTGGTTGCCCTTAAAAAAATAAAGCTTTACGCCGGCGTCGGTAAGTTCGGCCAGTTTACCCAAAAAACGGATGTATCCTTTGGGTACTACGGTTTTATATTCAAACCAAAAATCAAATACATCGCCCATTAAAAACAGTTCGGCGGCATCGGCTTTTATGGTATCCAACCAGCGTACTATCCTGTCTTCGCGTTCGCGGCTGGCAGCATATTCGCCGGTACCTAAATGAAAATCAGAAGCAAAATAAAGTTTGTTACGGGTTGGCATACCTGCAAAAATACATTTAAACGATGAAAGGAAAAAATGAACCTCAGCCCAAACCTGGCGAAGGGGGAAAGGGAAAAATATTATAACATGCAACTGAAAATACACCTCACCTGCACAGATTATTTGGGCATACACGCAAACAACGTGCTATCTTGAGGGTTATAAATGATATATTAAACAATAGAAATTATGCCACTTCCCGAAAATCCAAATCTTGATGATAGCCAGGATGAAAAAGATCCCGGTAATGAATATGAACAGAATGAAGGCAAGGATACCGGTAATGAACGACTGGATAAGGATATTGCCGATACAGCCGGTATTGATGCCGCAACCCGGGCCTCGGAGGCCGCCTTTACTTTAAATCTTGATGACGATATAGCCCCGGATCCGGATAAAAATTAATAAACACGAATGCTTGCAGGTTGGCTGCAATTAAATCGAATTTCACGAATTTTAATAAGAGGCACGGATACTTGAAAGCGGGCCACAATTGAATTGAATTTCACGAATTCTTAAAATAGATAGATTTAATCATTCGTGTAAATTCGCGAAATTCGTGCAATTAGTGTTTCAATTAAAATTCTTTATACAAGCCAAACAACATTTGGCCCTCGGTTATTGGCTGTTTGGCAACCGTGCGGCCGAGTACAAGTGTACGACCGGTGTAAGTGATTTTTGGTCCGGTTGAGTTAATGTAATTTCCCTTTAAAAATAAACCCCAGCCAGCACCGGTGTTTAAGCGGATGGCTGCACTGCCACCATACGCAAATGCGAATTTATTTGAACTTTGCTGAATAAACTCACCGCTTTGCGCATCTACTCCTTGTATCTGCACCGCAACCTGTGGTGTTACAAAGCTTTTTATTGCCCCGGCCGATGCCCTGAAATCGAAGGAAAAAGCATGCCATACCAAAGTGTATTGCGGCCCTAATAAAACATTAAGGCTTCTGTAACGCTTATTGGCAGTAACTATCGAGCCATCGGCTATATAATCGTCTGTGTATCCCTGCGAAAGTTTTACATCATCATCATAAGTTAAGTTCCCCTGGTCCTGGTAGCTTACGGTATAGCCTAAAGCAACACGCTTAAAAAAGTAATGAGCACCGTCTATAGAATAAACTATACCTTTTTTTGCAAAACCAGCTTTCGGATCGCTGTAGTCAGCTACTTTAAATGCTCCAAATGGTTTTGACAAACCTGCACCTAAACTTATATAGCTTTTAGATTTTTCGGGAGCCACGTCATCATCCTCTTTAATATCCTGGGCTTTTGAGTTAAGCGCTATCAGCATACAAAAAGCTGCAGCAAAAAGTGTAAAAGTTTGTTTCATGTTGTAATAGTCCTAATAATAAATAAGGTTTGCTTTTGCCCTTGTTATTTGGTTTAGCAAACGTGTAAAAAAATGCATTATTATAGTTACCCGTACTGATAATAAAAAACCAATCGCCAATAAATAATTATACATGCCAACCGGCAAAAGCATCAGCAGATGCCTCATTTTAATTACGGCTGCTAATATAGCTTGCCCCGCTCAATTAAATGGCAGAAATGGGCAAAATTAACAACTTTTAACCTTTATTGACTTAATCATTTGCTGGCATTTGGCTCAAATCCCTATCTTTAGTTCCCTGTAATTTAAATCCCGATGAAAAAAACAACCTGTTTATTTGCATTAGCTGTTTTATTTTGCAGCTATACCTACGCACAACAAATGAATACTAAAGCACTGTTATACCCCCAAACAAAAAAGGTTGATACCATTGATACTTATTTTGGCACCCAGGTGCCCGACCCCTATCGCTGGCTGGAAAACGACCAGGCTGCCGATACCAAAGCATGGGTAAAAGAAGAAAATAAAGTTACCCAAGGCTACCTGCAACAGATCCCTTATCGCGAAGAAATGCGCAAACGCCTGGAGCTGCTATGGAACTACGAAAAGTACAGCGCCCCGTTTAAAGAAGGTAAATACACCTACTTTTATAAGAACGACGGGCTTCAAAGTCAATCTGTATTATACCRCCAGCTGGGTGATAACGGCACACCCGAAATATTTTTGGATCCCAACAAATTCTCGGCCGATGGCACAACATCATTACAGGGGATAGACTTTACAAAAAACGGGGACCTGGCCGCCTACCAGGTCTCGGAAGGAGGATCAGACTGGCGCAAGGTGATTGTGATAAAAACAAGTGATAAAAGTGTGGTGGGGGATACGCTTATCGATGTAAAATTCAGCGGCCTGGCCTGGAGAGGTACCGATGGTTTTTACTACAGCAGTTATGATAAACCCAAGGCGGGCAGCCAGCTATCGGGGCTTACACAATATCATAAATTGTACTACCATAAACTGGGTACACAGCAAAGCACCGATAAACTCATTTTTGGCGGCGATAAAACACCCAGGAGGTATATAGGCGCTTACCTTAYCGAGGATGAACGCTTTTTGGTGATCACTGCGGCTACGTCAACTACCGGGAATGAGCTTTACATCCAGGATTTGAGCAAACCGGGCGGCCAGATTGTGAACGTGGTTGATAATTTTGATAACCAGCATTCGGTATTGGATAATGTGGGCGGCAAGTTGTATATCATCACTAATATTTATTCGCCAAACTTTAAAATTGTTACGGTGGATGCGGAGACCCCTACCATTACTCACTGGAAAAACCTTATCCCCGAAACAAAGAATGTATTAAGCGCCAGTACGGCAGGTGGAAAAATCTTCGCCGAGTATTTAAAAGATGCCACTTCGCTTGTACAGCAATATAATATGGACGGAAAGCTGGAGCGTACTATCACCCTGCCATCGGTAGGTACTGCAGCGGGTTTTGGAGCTAAAAAGGAGGAAAAAGAAACCTATTACACGTTTACCAGCTACGTGTACCCGCCAACAATTTTTAAGCTTGATATCGCGAGCGGGCAATCAACCGTCTACAAAAAGTCGGGGGTAAAGTTTGATCCTGAACTGTACGAATCCAAACAGGTGTTTTATACGTCGAAGGATAAAACAAAGATCCCGATGATCATCACCTACAAAAAGGGTACAGTACTTAATGGCGAAAACCCTACATTACTATATGCTTATGGAGGTTTTGGTGTAAGCCTAACCCCGGCATTCAGTACGTCAAATATTATCCTGCTGGAGCATGGCGGTATCTATGCTGTACCCAACTTGCGTGGCGGCGGCGAGTATGGCGAAACCTGGCACCGCAAGGGGATTAAAATGAAAAAACAAAACGTGTTTGATGATTTTATTGCTGCTGCCGAATATCTCATCAAAAACAGATACACTTCAAAAGAGCATTTGGCTATTTCTGGTGGCTCAAACGGGGGATTGCTTATAGGCGCTATGCTTACGCAGCGGCCCGATCTTTTTAAGGTAGCATTCCCAGCTGTGGGCGTTTTGGATATGCTGCGTTATAACAAGTTTACTGCGGGTGCAGGCTGGAGTTATGATTATGGAACAGCCGAAGATTCAAAAGAAATGTTTGAATACCTGTATAAGTATTCGCCATACCATGCGTTACAGCCACGGGAATACCCTGCAACTATGGTTACCACTGCCGATCATGACGACCGGGTAGTGCCTGCCCACTCTTTTAAATTTGGTTCGCGTATGCAGGAATACCAGAAAGGGACTGAGCCTGTGCTTATCCGGATTGAAACAAATGCCGGGCACGGCGCAGGCCAGTCAACCGCGCAGGTTATAAGCGGGCAGGTTGATAAATGGGCCTTTATGTTTTGGAATATGGGCGTGAAGTGGTGAGCGAATTGCCAGGATTAAAAAGAAATGGAATGTATGATCTTTCCAAAAAGGGATAAAGAAATAATAATATGAAACAATATCTTTTATCGGTTACAATACTGTTATTCAGTATTTCGTCCTCTTTTGCCCAGGATAAAAAGCCGAACCTCAATATTGTTTTTATCGGCAACAGCATAACCCAGGGTGTTCAACTCCACGATGCAGCAAATGATGCACCACCCGCTACCGCGGTTGCTTATTTACGCAAACAAGAAAATTTAGGAACAGTTGAGTTTAGTAACCAGGGCCACAGCGGTTATACCACTCTCAACTTTTTGCCCGGTGCAGGCGATACATTTACCAAAGTTGAAACAGCAGCCAATGCTTTTACAGACAAAGAGGCATTACTGATCTTTTCGGTTAAACTGGGTACTAACGACAGCGCGATACAAGGCCCACGCGGCGCACCGGTATCGCCCGAAAATTATATCCAGAATGTAAAAACCATTATCGATAAACTGCTGGCTGATTTTCCAAAAGCCATTATCATATTGCAGCACCCCATATGGTATAGCCCCAATACTCAAAACGGCGCGAAGTATTTGCAGGAAGGCCTAACCCGGCTGCAAAGTTATATCCCTAAAATTGATAGCCTGGCAGCAAGCTACTCAACTACGAGCCCTGAACATGTTTTTGTTGGCGATAAAAAGGCCTTTAAATATTTCAGGAAACATCACTTAACAGATCTGATCCCGGAAAACGGCAAGCAGGGAATATTTTATCTGCATCCGAATAAACAAGGCGCAATTGCATTGGGTGAGTTTTGGGGCAAGGCGATCAATAGGGTGGTGAAGGCAATGCAATAATATGTCCCTTATATTTTCATCCTTTGTCTGAAAGTCCTTTGTCCGAAAATCGAAGGCTCGCCTTCCTCAATTGTTAACAATCTTTTTTTGAATTGTAAAGGTATTCTTCTCAACTTCGCAGTCCGAAATTTGATGTATGATATCTCATTCTAAAAAAATAGCTGCAGAGCTTTCTATTTCAGAGAAACAGGTAAGCGCAACCCTTGCTTTGCTTGATGAAGGCGCAACCGTTCCGTTTATTTCCCGTTACCGCAAAGAGGTTACCGGCACGCTTGATGAAGTGCAGGTTGCCGAGATCCGCGACAGGGCACAACAACTGCGCGACCTGGATAAACGCCGTGAGGCCATCCTGAAATCGCTTACCGATATGGGTAAATTAACGCCCGAATTGGAAAAACAGATCAATGAAGCCGAAACCATGGTTGCCCTGGAGGATATTTACCTGCCTTATCGCCCAAAACGCAAAACCCGCGCTACCGCTGCCCGGGAGAAAGGCCTTCAGCCATTGGCCGACCTATTGCTGGAGCAACGCAAAGCCGATTTGCAAACCGAAGCCGCTGTATTTATTGATGCTGAAAAAGGCGTAAACAGTATAGAGGAGGCGTTGGCCGGTGCAAGAGATATTATTGCCGAAACCGTAAGCGAAAATGCAGAAGTGCGTACCCGCATCCGTGAATTGTTTGTGGAGAAGGGAACTTTTCAATCAAAAGTTATTGAAGGAAAAGAGCAGGATGGAATTAAGTATAAAGACTATTTTGATTGGACTGAGCCTGTAAAATCAGCTCCATCACATCGTATACTGGCTATGCGCCGCGGCGAAAAAGAGGAGATCCTTTGGCTGGATATTAAACCCGCCGAAGAGGAAGCTATTGCTGCACTGGAAGATAGCTTTGTTAAAGCCAGCAATCCATCTGCCGACCAGGTAAAACAAGCCATTGCCGATGGCTATAAGCGCCTGCTGAAACCATCTATGGAAACAGAGGTGCGCCTGCTTACCAAAAAGAAAGCAGATGAAGAGGCTATCCGTGTTTTTGCCGAAAACGCCCGCCAGCTTTTGTTGGGTGCGCCACTTGGTCAAAAACGGGTAATGGCTATTGATCCCGGCTTCCGTACAGGCTGCAAGCTGGTTTGTTTGGATGAACAGGGTAAACTGTTGGAGAATACGGCCATCTATCCGCATACCGGTGCAGGGCAGGCAAGAGAGGCCGAAAAAACAGTACAACACTTGTTTGAAAAATATAATATCGAAGCTATTGCCATAGGCAACGGAACTGCAGGCCGCGAAACGGAATTATTTGTGCGCAACCTTAACCTGCCCGGCGTAGCCATAGTTATGGTGAACGAAAGCGGGGCCTCTATTTATTCTGCATCTGATGTAGCAAGAGAGGAGTTCCCGGATAAAGATATAACAGTTAGAGGCGCGGTTTCTATCGGCAGAAGGTTGATGGATCCATTGGCAGAGCTGGTAAAAATCGACCCAAAGTCAATCGGTGTAGGTCAGTACCAGCACGATGTAGATCAGAATAAATTGCAAACATCATTAGATGATACTGTGATGAGTTGCGTGAATGCTGTTGGTGTGGAATTGAATACAGCATCTAAACAAATCCTGGCTTATGTATCGGGTCTTGGGCCGCAATTGGCACAAAATATTGTGGAGTACCGCGATCAGAACGGCGCTTTTAAACGCCGCGATCAGCTAAAAAAAGTTCCCCGCCTGGGTGAAAAAGCGTTTGAGCAGGCAGCGGGTTTTTTACGAATCCATCACGCTGAAAATCCGCTCGATTCCAGCGCGGTACACCCGGAGCGTTACAGCTTATTGGAGCAGATAGCCAAAGACATGAAATGTACGGTGAAGGACCTGATGGGCGATGCCGCTATCCGCAGGAGTATCCCTTTGCAGAAATACACATCAGAAACGGTTGGTTTGCCTACGCTGAATGATATCATGGCCGAGCTTGCCAAGCCGGGCCGCGACCCGCGTGAGCAGTTTGAGGCTTTCAGTTTTACCGACGGCGTAAACGCTATTGGCGATTTAAAGGTGGGAATGAAACTCCCTGGCATAGTAACCAACATTACCAATTTTGGTGCTTTTGTTGATATTGGCGTACACCAGGATGGCCTTGTACATTTAAGCCAGATCACCAATCGGTTTATTAAAGACCCCAACGAAGTGCTGAAGGTGCATCAAAAAGTAGAGGTTACTGTTACTGAAGTTGATGTAAACCGTAAGCGTATTGCGCTATCAATGAAAGAAAATGATAAGAGTAATCCATCCGAAAGAAGAAATGAAGATAGAAGGCCGGTTGCCAACAAACCATCATTTAATAAGCGGCCCCAGGAGGCTCCTGAAACGGATATTGCGATAAAACTGGCGGCTTTAAAGAATAAGTTTAAGTAGGGGCAGCGCCTCTCTCTATGACGTTTTTGCAACAAAGCGCGTTTGTCATCCTGAACGGAGTGAAGGATCTATTATTCGCCATGCTTTTTCGCCCTGTACAGTCTGCGACTAGGTCCTTCACTCCGTTCAGGATGACATTTTTTTTAATCGTCATCCCCCTTCAGTGTCCACCGGATTTTATACTTGTAATCACGTGTTATGGGATGTCATGGTGAGTTTTAAAATCCGGGGACTTTGAAATTGAAAAATGACCTATCTTTGCTAAGGCTGTACAGTGTGGCCGCGCATGATATAGTGTTCTTGCCTGTTGGTGAGTATGGTTCTGAAGATAAGAGTTTGAAATTATGGTACGATCCTTTAAGGATTTGTCCGGTGGGTAGCCTGTCGTTTATCCAACATCTTCGGGTACAGCTTTTTTATGAATTCAAAGGCATCTTAATCGAAGGGTGCAAAATACCGACAAAAGCCGGCAAGGATTTTTTTGTGCCTTAGTTATATCTTTTAACTGATTTAAACAGTTGATTTTAAATTAGTTAAAGTTTAAAATCACTAAATGGATATAAAAAAATCACTCCAAAATCCGCAATAAGGTCATGGGTAGCTTGTCGAGCCATAGCGGGCAAGGGCCTCTCCGCGCGAGTCTTCGACAGGCTCAGACTGACATGCCTTTTGGGGGTTGTGTTTCATGCAAAGGCCTTTACTCCTTTGGTATTTGCGAAATTTTATAATGCGCAAACACGGTTTTTATGTCGATCATTTGCCCTCAATATGCTGCAATGCAAAATTGATAAAATTGCTGGTTAACCCGTAGTCTTCAGTCCCCTTACGGCGGATGAAGAAGAAATCACGGGTGATCTTTAGGCCCTCTATAGGTACCTCCACCAGGTCGCCTTCGGCAAGTTGACGTATAATGGAGGGACGTGGCATAAAGCCCAGGCACTGATCGGCCAGCAGGAAATTTTTGAGGGCTTCGGTGCCGCCAAGGCGGATCTTTACAGATAGATCTGCCGGTTTAATATGCAATGCGGATAGCGATTTCAAAACCGCGTTCAGCGTACCCGAACCGCGCTCCCTTACGGCCAATGGTGTTTTTACAAACTGTTTTAAGGTTAACGATTTGCCCGCCAATGGACTTTTAGCCGAGCATACCGGGATCACCTCGTCGCTCATGAATGGTTTGTAGGATACGGTGGTGAGTTTGTTATCAACCTCGATGATGCCGATATCAACCTCGTGGTTAAGCAGGGCGTTCAGGATATATTCAGAATTGCGGTTAACCAATTGTACATCCACATTGGCGTACTCCCGCTGGAAACCCGATAATATAGACGGCAATATATAAAGTGCGATGGTAGTACTGGCCCCTAAACGCAAATGCCCGGCAGCTTGCGACAGGTTGCTTAATACCGATAGGTCATATTCTATTTTTCGCTCAATCTCGGTGGCCTGCTGCAGGTATTCGTTAAGTTTGCTGCCGGCTTCGGTGAGCAGGATGCTGTTGCCTTTACGCTCGAACAGCGGCACCTTATACTGATCTTCCAGCGCTTTGATGTGTTTACTGATGGCCGGTTGGGTTACAAACAGTACCTGCGCCGCTTTTGAGAAACTCAAATTAGCAGCAACTTCCATAAAAACACGGTGGGCGAAGGATATCATTCCGCTAAGTTAATTCTTTACCTTCTCAAAAAACCTTCCGGTAAATTTATAGGTAATAAGTTTATGGGTCATTTTGCCGCTGTAATCAACCAGGGGGGTATGGATAGTTTTAGTTTCTTTATCAAAATATATACTTGGGAAGGCTTCCCAGTCGGCTACCGATTGCAGGCTGTATTCGTAATATAACCTGCTTAATACTGCTGTAGGGGTTTTTACCATCGGTACCCGTCCGTTTAATACCCCGTTTTCGATGGCAAAAGCCCGGATGCCCTGCGCGGCTTTAGTGGCCGAAAGAATAGAATTATATACCGCTAAGTAATACGTTTTATTGTTAGCGGCAAAGGTGTATATTTTAGGATACCAGTAAGCCTCCTTGCCCGGCGGATCCATTTTTAACAAGGAAAAGGTTTTTCCCTTAACGCTGTATTGCAATACGTTATCAAAATCATACCCGTTAGCACCCAGGTTGGTATCCCATGAATATGTACGGAACAGGCCATCTGCAGCGGTGGCTATAACCAGGCGCTCCTTTTTTAGCGCGGTAAAATTCAGGTGGATGGTATATGGATATTTAGCGGTATAGTACTTAAGCTTGTAAGCGAATATGCTATTCATTTTTTTGAGGGAATCAATGGCTTTCCACTCTTTTTTGTGAGCGCCATAATAATTTACTCTTTTAAAAACCCTGAGGAGGTCATTCTCAATAGCATCCGGATTGACACCTTCCTGAGCATACAAATTTGCTGTGATAAAACAGCAACAACAGAAAACAACAAATAGCTTAAAGGCTTTCATCGTTTACAAGTTAGTAAAAAATGCTATAAGTGGTAAATAATAGTTAAATTTTATAACTAAACTGACTTATTTTTCTTTTGTCTTTTCAAAATATTTGCGGACTTCTATTTTTTTTGAAAAAATAAAGCCCTGCAATTTTCATCACAGGGCTTGTATATTTAAAATAGGTTAACTGCGACTACGCCTCAACCGGCTGACCAATCAAATGCTTGGCAGCCAGGTATTCTGCAATCTGTACAGCATTGGTAGCCGCGCCTTTACGCAGGTTATCAGATACTATCCAGCAGTTTAAGGTATTGTCCTGGCTTTCGTCGCGACGCAGGCGGCCAACAAAAACTTCGTCTTTATCGTGCGCGTCAAGCGGCATAGGATATTTCAGGTTGGCGGTATCATCAACCACCACAATGCCTGGCGAGTTAGCCAATAGTTCTCTTACTTCGCCCAAATCGAAATCATTTACAAACTCAATGTTCACCGATTCGGAGTGACCACCCATAACCGGGATACGCACAGTAGTAGCAGTTACCCTGATGCTGTCATCGCCCATGATCTTTTTGGTTTCCAGGATCATTTTCATTTCCTCCTTGGTGTAACCATTTTCGGTGAAAACGTCAATCTGCGGGATAACATTTAAATCGATAGTGTAAGGGTATACCTTTGGTCCATCGATGCCTTTACGCTCGTTAAATAACTGGTCGACAGCTTTAACACCTGTACCGGTTACCGATTGGTAGGTTGAAACAACCACCCTTTTAATTTTATATTTATCGTGTAGTGGTTTTAAGGCCACTACCATTTGTATGGTTGAGCAATTTGGGTTGGCGATGATCTTATCATCGGCAGTCAGTACATCGGCATTCACTTCGGGTACAACCAGTTTTTTGGTTGGGTCCATGCGCCATGCTGATGAGTTATCAATAACAGTTGTACCAGCTGCTGCAAACAGCGGAGCTTGTTGTAATGAAGTGCTTCCGCCGGCGCTGAAAATAGCTACATCCGGCTTCATCTTAATCGCATCCTCAACAGAAACTACCTTAAACTGCTTACCCTTAAAAGTAATTTCTTTACCAATACTTTTTTCTGAAGCTACGGGAATTAATTCTGTAACGGGGAAGTTGCGTTCTGCAAGAACCTGCAACATTTTGGTGCCTACTAATCCTGTAGCACCTACTACTGCGACTTTCATTGTGTTAATTTGTTTTTAAATGTAATGAGCTCCTTTGGAGGTTCATTTTGAGTTAATTTGTTATGTAATAAAATATTAAACTTCAAAGATGCATAATTTTTTGGATAATCTACCGAAATAGTAGGTTTTTAGTGAATCGTTAATCAGGTGAGGGGTAGGTGAAATGGATTGTGGCTTATATCCTGAACTGCGTGACCTGAAAACTATTTACACGGGAACACTTTTCAAACACATCCCAATTTAATCAACTACTCACCAGGGAAATCGCTTTTAAAAAGGAGGCAGCTACGGAGCCAAGGTCAAGGCACTTTTCACTATAAACATATAACTCCGCTGGAGTTGGAAATGGTTGAGGTGTGTGTGTCATTGACTCCATGGAAGTCGCGTGTTTATAGCGCAAGAAAACCCAAAAGCATGGCTCCGTAGGTGCCTCCTGCTGGCTTTTAATTTTAAAAGCGATTTCCTGTTAGGTCCGTTAATGATTTGGAATTTGATCATGCATGTGTCCGTCCGTCCGGAAGTGCTGCACCTGCAGACGGACGGACACCCGTGTTAGATTTCGGATTTGGGATTAACTGCGTTGAGGGCTTCGCCGTTTGGGATTTCGGATTTGGGGATTTTTGCAAGGCAAATCAACATGCAGGTGTCCGTCCGTCCGGAAGTGTTGCACCTGTGGACGGACGGACACCCTGTGTTAGATTTCGGAATTGGGATTAACTGCGTTGAGGGCTTCGCCGTTTGGGAGTTCGGATTTGGGGATTTTTGCAAGGCAAATCAACGTGCAGGTGTCCGTCCGTTCTGAAGTGTTGGACACCTGCGGACGGACGGACAGGCTTATACCCCAAAGGTGAAAGATATATTAATGCTATTTTTTAATAATACTATCTTTTTTAACTTCGCCTTACCCTTACCGCAAATGAAATTAAAGTTTAAAATAAGCCAATCAACCAACCTCGACCCTCAAATTATAACCGGCAAAATAGTATCGCTGTTAGATGATGGTAAATACAGGGTTAACAACGTAACCGATAGCACTGTTGAATTTGATGATGATCCCTGGGAACTAATATGGAATTTTGAGGCAGTGAAACGATTAGATGGCGGTAAATTTGAAATTAGCTTATTAAATAAGGAGGCATTAATAACCTTTACCTGGTACAAAAGCTTGTTGGTACCTGCGTTAATATTAGCTGCGGTATCAATTACCTTAATACACGAGGGTGAATACTATGCCCCATTATTTTTTCTTGCATTTTACATTATTGCAATATCTATAAACATAATTACACTGCGAAGTATAGCAAGAGGTATGCTAAATAAAATAATTGAATAGCTGCCTCATTTTTTTTTGCTGATATAAATTAAAAAATTTCCGCGTTTTTTAAAAATACTTATCCAATAGCCTATATATATAAGTGTATATATATATGACCTTGACTGTGTACGGATGCATACTGCCTGTAGAATATGTTGGTTTGGTTGGGTGTCCGTCCGCAAAGGGGAGTGAGACATTTGCGGACACCTTGCGGACAGGATTGAGTACCTTTCCGTTCGTCTGTCCGTCCGTCCGGGGAAGCCCATGTATAGGACATCTTGCGGACACCTGGCTTTGTATAAAAACATACAACACCCTTTCAAATATACAGAAAATTCTTTAAAATAAAGAATAAAGTTTATTTTTAAAATCAAGGGAATGATCGAAATCTTATTATAGATAGGGGTGTCCGCAAAGCGTCCGCAAAACATGGTCACCCGGGAACGGACGGACAAACGGACGCTTTGGGCCGATAATTAATGCCGTTTTTTGTAGAGACGCATCACATGCGTCTCCCACGTGCAAATCTCACCTGTCTGGCGGGAGGCGCATGTGATGCTCAACAGGAAGCAATAAGGGCTGTATTTTGCCACCAAACACCGTTTCGCCAGGGAAATCGCTTTTAAAATATCTGCATGGCAAATTTTGGCTGAAGCCGCTTTTTATTCCTTCGCTACCGTCCCATAAATGGGACGGCAATGAACTTTTAGCTACCTTAAACGGGATCAGTCCTTAAATCATTGCCGTTGGGCTTCAGCCAACGGTTAAATTGACAGAAATAAGTTAGGGCTTTAGCCAAAAAATATGATAGATACTTAAAAGCGATTTGCCCTGAACTACTCACCAATCAACCATCAACTTTTCACCCAAATTCCTACCTTTGCCAAAACTAAAAGTTGATGACCGAAAAAATTTTAGTGATTGGCGCCAATGGTCAGATTGGTACCGAACTGGTAATGGCTTTAAGGGGCATTCACGGAGCTGAAAATGTAATAGCATCCGACATTAACGACCCAACTTATGCCATACGAAATAGCGGCCCTTATGAAATTGTAAATGTGCTGGATAAGCATAACCTGCACCATATTTTCGATAAACATCGCCCAACACAGGTTTACCTGCTGGCAGCCATATTATCGGCCGTAGGCGAGCAAAAACCTAAAATGGCCTGGGATCTGAACATGACCGGCCTTATTCATGTACTTGATTTTGCTGTTGAATTTAAAACCGGCAGGGTTTTTTGGCCAAGCTCGATAGCTGTTTTTGGTCCGCATTCGCCGCAGTTTAATACACCGCAATATTGTGTAATGGACCCAAACACGGTTTATGGTTTCAGTAAACTGGCAGGCGAACGCTGGTGCGAATATTATTATACCAAATACGGTGTTGATGTACGGAGTATTCGTTACCCTGGCTTAATTGGCTGGAAGGCATCACCCGGTGGCGGAACTACCGATTATGCCGTGCATATATTTCATGAAGCGTTAAAAAAAGGTAAATATGAAAGTTTTCTTTCTGCAGATACTGCCTTGCCAATGATGTATATGGAAGATGCCATTAGGGCCACCATCAGTTTGATGGATGCACCGGCTGAGCAGGTTAAGATCAGATCATCATACAACCTGGCTGGGATAAGCTTTACCCCGGCACAGCTGGCCGATGAGATCAAAAAACATATTCCCGCTTTCGAGATGGGCTATGTTGAAAGCGATCCGCGCCAGGCCATTGCCGATAGCTGGCCAAAATCAATTGATGATAGCCGTGCGCAGCAGGACTGGGGATGGAAACTGGAATACCAATTGCCAAAAATGACGGCAGATATGCTGGAGAATTTGAAAAAGGTAATATAGAGGTAAAAGGTTAAAGGCGAAAGGATAAAGGTTTTACCTTTGTTGTTTTGCAAAACTTATACAAAAAACAAATTATATTCGCTGAGTCTATGGTTTACCATCCATGGACGATGGACAAATAAAAAGTTATGGGAAGAGCATTTGAATTCCGCAAAGAGAGAAAGTTTAAGCGCTGGGCTAAAATGGCAGTGCAGTTTACCCGTTTAGGGAAAGAGATTGTGATGGCTGTAAAAGCCGGTGGCGGCGATATTACCACCAATTCGCGCTTGCGTACAGCTGTGCAAAACTCCAAGGCTGTTAACATGCCTAAAGACCGCGTTGAAGCTGCCATTAAAAGGGCCACAAGCCGCGACGAAAAAGATTACGAAGAACTGGTTTATGAAGGTTATGCACCTTATGGGGTTGCTGTTTTGGTTGAAACAGCAACCGATAATACCAACCGTACTGTTGCCAACGTGCGCAGTTACTTTACAAAATATGGTGGCTCGTTGGGTAAAACCGGGTCATTGGATTTTATTTTTACCCGTAAATCTGTTTTTACATTTGAACCCGGCGAGCGCGACCTGGAAGAACTGGAGTTTGAACTGATAGATGCCGGCCTGGAAGACCTGTTTGTTGAAGCTGATGAAGAGGGTAACGATATTGGCGTTATACATACAGCCTTTGAAGATTTTGGCAAAATGCAAAAAGCACTGGAGGAATTAGGTGTTGAAGTAAAATCTGCCAAGCTGGAGCGTGTGCCGCAATCATTTCATGAAGTAACAGAAGAACAGGTTACCGAGATCATGAAACTGATCGATCGCCTTGAGGAAGATGACGATGTGCAGGCGGTATACCATAATATGGCCGAGTAAAAGCCCCACCCAACCCTCCCCGGAAGGGAGGGCTATAAAAAATAAACATTAAAACAAAAGTCTCCGCTTCCGGGGGAGATTTAGAGGGGGCCAAATGCCACTATTCAGTTCACGTAAGGAAGAAAAGAAAGTAAAGGTAACCTTTGCCAATGGCTTGCTTTTTGTTGAAAAAGCTGATGGCAAGCAGCAGGCCTTCCCGCTGGAGTGGTTCCCCAAACTGATGAACGCTACCGACGAGGAACGCGCAGACTGGAAACAAACAGATAAAGGCATCCATTTTAATCAGCTGGATGTGGATGTGAATTTCAATTGATTTGAAAATTTGAATATGTGCCAATTTGAAAATTAGAAAGGCATTTTCAAATCTTCAAATCTTCAAATTAATTAAATGGTTTTCGAAGAGTTTTTTAAAAAGAAAAGGATTGACCTGGCGGCTTTACAAGCGGCTGAGGGATCGTTGTTTTCTGAATTTAAAGATCACTTTGAGCAGATGGGAGAGAAGAGTTTCGACCATTCCAAGAAATACTGGTTCAATAAGCTAAGGCGTAGGTTCCCGGTTCCGCAGGAAATAAAAACCGAAAAAGTTGCCATTGCAAACCCTCTTGCCGAACAAACTATTACCGATAGTTTGACAGAACCGGTAACGCCATCACCAAAAATTGGTTTTACACCAAAATTCAGGGCGACAGCTATACCTAAACCCGTGGAGGAAAAGCCGGAAGAGGTTAAGGCCGAAGAGGATAAACTACCTGTTGAGAATATACCTGCAAAGCCTGCCTTTAAACCGCGTTTTAATCCGGCAATGGTAAAACCTAAACCTGCAGAAAGCACTGATGTTGTTGAGGAAAAGGCCGAGGTAAAAGAAACGACTACCCCACCGGCAGAAACGCCTGTTGCAAAGCCTGCTTTTAAACCGCGCTTTAACGCGGCTATGGTAAAACCTAAACCTGCAGAAAGCACTGATGCTGTCGAGGAAAAGGCCGAGGTAAAAGAAACGACTACCCCACCGGCAGAAACGCCTGTTACAAAGCCCGCTTTTAAACCGCGCTTTAACGCCGCAATGGTAAAACCAAAACCGGTTGTTGAGGAATCATCCGCAGAAGAGAAACAAGAGGACCGCACAGAGTCCTCAGGCACTCCAACAGCAGAAATCCCAGCTGCGAAACCTGCTTTTAAACCGCGCTTTAACGCCGCGATGATGAAGCCCAAAACTGTTGAGGCGGAGGAAAAACCCGCGGAAAAAGAGGAGCAAATTGCTCCATCGGCGGAATCAACTGAAATAAAGCCTGCTGAAGAAACTCTCACCGCTAAACCGGCTTATAAGCCAAAGTTCAACATGAAAACCCTGCCAAAAAAGCCGGAACAGGAGTAGTGTAAATTAAAAACAGTCGCCCAACTTAGTTGAACGACTGCAAAGCATCCTGTAAATCCTGAAAAATCCCTAAATCGTGTTATTTCTTTGTGATTGCCGGGCTTGCAAAACCAAGTTTGTTTAGGCCGTTTTGTACATCGGGGCTGCTCATGAAAAGTTTCCAGAGCAGGCCGGTACGGTAGTTTTCTATCATTACCACAATTGGTCCCTGGTCTATAGCCAAATATGATTTACCATACCAGTTATGCGATTCGCTGAAAGCATCGGTAAAGCCGTATTCGCCCCAGATCTTATCGCCCAGGTCGTAATAAAAATGGCGCAGGGCTTTCATGGATTGTTCCGGTGTGTATGGAAATGCGGATAATGCTGCGGTTGGCGTTATTACCCCAAGATCATTTGTTGGCGAATGGGCATTGTAACCTTCAAAGTTATCGCTGGCTGTAAGTCCCCAACAGTTTTCGCCGTAGCCTTTAAATTTTTTAGGATTATCAACGCAGTAGGCGTAGTTAATGAGTGTATGGTTTTTGTTCTGCTCCCAGTAATCGGCATATTGGTCTTTTAACCCTTTTGGATTTAAGCCCATAAACGAGTATTGCGAAAAGAAAAGCGGTCCGCCAAAATCAAAGCCCAGCGGCAGTTTATATCCGTAAAAAGTTTTGCCGTTTTTAAAGAAATCGCTTTGCGCCCAACCCCTGTGGTAAACATCGGCGCTTACCGGGTATCTATCTGCCGATGCAGCCAATACATAGGTTATAAGGCATTCATTAAAGCCGTGGATAGGGAAATTCATGGCCCAGCCATTGTTGGGGCTCCAGTGCCAGTATAGGGCGTCACGGCCATCGCGGGTGTACCAGTTCCATTCCATTTCGCCCCACATCCAGCTGATCACATCACGTATGCGCCGCTCTTTAGGATTGTTGGCGGTAAAGTATTGTTTTGCGCAGATCAGTCCCTGGAATAAATAGGCCGATTCCACAATATCGCCTCCGTCATCCTTACGCCCAAACGGGATCACTTTGCCGGTTTCGCCATTCATCCAGTGGGGGAAAGCGCCATGGAACGAATTGGCCTTAAATAAAAAGTTAACCATCTTCATCATCCTGTCAACAGCCTGCTCATGGGTGATCCATTTACGGCTATCGGCAACAATGAGCGCCATTATGCCAAAGCCCGATCCGCCGGTTGTTACCACCTCATCGCCATAATCAAATGACTTGTTGCTGCGCTCGCGGGCCAGGCCGCTTACAGGGTGACCAAAATCCCAGAAATAGCGGAACGTTTGGCGTTGCACCACATCAAGTAATGCGCTATCGCTAAGGTTTTTTATAATGCTTACTGGTTTAATGCCATCTGCCGTTGTGGTTTTTGATTGCTTTTGTGCAAAGCAACACAGAGCAAGTATCAACAAGATGGGGGTTATTATAATTTTTTTCATGTAGAATATTGTTATTAAAATTTATAGGTTAGGACTGCTGAATCCTAAGTTTTTCATGCCGGTTTTTACTTCCGGGGCACTCATAAACAGGTTCCAGAGCAGGCCGGTGCGGTAGTTTTCCATCATTACCACAATTGGTCCCTGGTCAATTGCCAGGTATGAATCTGCAAACCATGGGTTGGTTAAGTTAAAAGCATCGTAAAAGCCATATTGTCCCCATAATTTATCGCCAAGCGTGTAGTAAAAAAATCTTAACGCCGCCATAGATTGTGTTGGCGTATAAGGCAAAGATGCTATGGCCGCGGTAGGCGCAATTACCCCAACATCGTTAGTTGGCGAGCTTGCTGTATAGCCGCCTTCAATATCACTTGCGGTTAGTCCCCAGCAATCGGCGCTGTAGCCGCCATTGGCCTGCGGGTTGGCAACGCAGTAATTATAATTGATGGTGGCGTGTGCCTTGTTCTGCGTTTCGTAGTTGGCATAAGCATCGGTTAAGCCTTTGGGGTTGATACCTAAGAACGAGTAATGTGCAAAAAACATCGGACCGCCCTGCGCCGGACCAAGCGGTAAGCTAACACCATAATAAGTACTGCCATTTTTAATGCTGCCATTATTTGCCCATCCCTGGTCATAAACTGTTTTGGGTATGGCATGGGTTGTAGATGCTGCTCCCAGAACATAAACTATCAATGCTTCATTCCAGCCGGTAATTTTCATATTGATAGCCCAGTTTTGGTCGGGGCTCCAATGCCAGTATAAAACGTTTTGGCTGTTTTGGCGAAACCAGTCCCACTCTACACCATTCCATAAAGTATTGATATCGGTACGCAGCTGGGTTTCATCTGTGCTGGCGCCGCTAAAATACTGGCGTGCGGTTATCAGGCCCTGCACCAGGTAGGAGGTTTCTACCAGGTCGGCGCCATTATCCTGCGCACTGAATGGTACAACAGCACCGGTAGCGCCATTAAGCCAATGCGGAAAAGCACCATGGAACTTTTGAGCTTTGGTATTTAAAAAGCCTACTATCTTTTGCATCCGCGCTAAACCATCGGCACGGGAGATAAATCCCCTGTTAATGCCCGCGACAATAGCCATAATGCCAAAACCCGAGCCACCAGTGGTTACTACATCGCCCGATGAATTACGTTCGCGTGCAAGGCCGCTGGTGGGGTGGCCAAAATCATAAAAGTATTTCAGGGTTTGTTTCTCCACCAGGTCTAAAAGCTGATCATCGGTTATGGTGCCGAATTTTTTTGTACTATCGATAGCCGTGGTAAGCTGCACAGCCAATGCCGATTGCAGGCTGCCGCCCTTTACTGATTTTAGCGCTGTAGTAACATTGAGGGTGTATTGCGTAATGGGCGAGAAACCCGTTGGGGTAATCACAATCGTGCTATCGCTGTTTTGGTAGGTAGTATTGTAGGTAGCGGTTGCACCAGCCTTGCTGCTTATGCTAATGCTGCCGGCTATTGATGTACGGTTAAGCGGAGTTGAAAACGTAATGGCAATTGCCGGTTTGGCATTTACATTCACATATTTAAACCCATTGTTTTTTCCGTTCACTTTTAAAGCATTAAAGCTGAATGAGGAAACCGGTGGTGGGGTGGTTTTTGATCCTTTGCCACAGGCGAAAAGTATGATAATTAAGCCCCAGACCAAACAATTTTTTAAATTCCTCATGCACAAACCCGACGTTAATAAATCCCGGTTAAATTATATTTTGAAAAAAATGGGTGCCCGGTTTTACCCGGAACAACCCAAATCAATCAACCAATTATCTTCCTGCTTTTTCCAGGTTATATAAAGCTAATACCTGTGAGGCAGAAAGAGATTTGCTATAAAACCTTATCTGATCTAATGTTCCGGTTACATAACCGGCCCAATCCTGCGCACCGGTATTGGCAGTAAGCGATGGGGTGGTTTGAAACTGCAAAGTACCAAAAACCATTTTTTTGGCATTGGTCCAATCCATAGGCGCAAAGCCCGTAACGGTGTTTTTACCTGCAAGGGCGCCATTGTAATAAACATAAATAGTAGAGGCGTCTGCGTCAAAAGTTACGGTAACATTTATCCATGTATTCCAGGGATCTGCTACGGTATATCCGCCTTCCCATCCATCTATTCCTGTTGAGCTGCCGCTTTTGTTAAATGCATGCACTTTAAGTACACCGGTTGATGATGTGCCGCCGTTATCAAAAAATATAGCAAGGCTACCCCAAAATCCGGCTCCCCCGGGTTGGTCATTTTGAAGATCCATAAGCCCTGTTGCTGAAGTATTTTGCGGCATATTTACCCAAACGCTTGCGGTAAAACTTTTAGAAGATTTGATCCCCGCAGGTGTATCATATAGTACGTATGATTTATCGGCTCCCTTTAATCCCTGGCCTGTTAATCCTTTAGTAAAGCTTGTTCCGGCTCCAACACCTGTAGCTCCCGATAAACTATCGGCAAGGTTGCTGTTGAATGGATAATAGGCTACTAAGCTTGCAGGTTCAATATCTTTTGTACTGCTATACCCGCCAAATGTTGGTAATGGTTTTGATGGGGCGTAAGTTTTAGGATCAAAACCTTTTTTGCATGATGATATGGTGAAGCTTGCAGCTACGCCCACCAGGAGCGCAACTTTAAGTGAATTTTTAAATGCTTTCATCGTTGTTGAATTTTGATAATTAATAATTAGGGTTTTGGGTTAAAATACCCGCACTAAGGTCAATCTCGTTTTGAGGTACCGGCCAAACTTCGTTTTTGCCTGCTTTCCAACCCCTTGAACCAAAAACTTCTAAGCCTCTTCCCTGGCGTATAACATCAAAATAACGATCAAACTCCATAGCAAATTCAACTCTTCTTTCTTTATAAATAGCGGCACGTAAAGCAGCCTGATCTGTGGTGGTAATTTTAGGCAGGATAGCGGCATTGGCGCCTCTTGCCCTTGCGCGAACCACTTCTAACGGAGCTAAAGCGGCTGCTGAATTACCAAGCTCATTATTAGCTTCGGCATTCATCAGCAATACTTCGGCATAACGCAAAACAATTTTGTTTTGCTGGCAGCCTTCATTAAAGCCAGATACATATAGGCCAAAAGGCACATATGATTTTTGGTTGTACATAGGGTTATCACCGTTGGCAGGTATGGCATCGCCTTCGGGTGTAGTTTCGCCCCTGAAGATGATAGTGGCATCCCTGCGCGGGTCGCCGGTTTCATATGCGGCGGCCAAATCGGCGCTCGGAACATTAAAGCCCCAGCCGCCGCCAGTTGAACCGCGAACGCCTTGTACCTGTGAGTATTGTGAATTGGAAGCAGCAGCATTATTGGGGATCAGCATACACTGTACCTCAAATATCGATTCCTGGTTATTTTTATGCGTAGTTCTGAACAATTGCTCATAATCAGGATATAGCGAATAGCCCATGCCCATTACCTGTGTGGTATAAGTTACCACATCGCTCCATTTCTTTTGATACATCGCTACTTTTGCATGCAGGGTTAATGCAGCGCCTTTAGTTATACGACCAACATCAGCCGAACCGTAGGTTTGAGGTAATACCGCTGCGGCATCGGTTAAATCGGTTTCAATTGCAGCATATACCTGTGCTTTGGCTGTACGGGGGAGGTTATACTCAGTGGGGCTTTTGGGTAAACTTAAACGCAAAGGCACATCGCCGTAAGCTCTTACCAGCCTGAAATAGGCATAAGCCCTGATGAATTTAGCTTCGGCAAGGTATCTTGCTTTTAATGCATCGTCCATGGTTATGTTAGGTACATTACCCAATATCTGGTTGGCAAAATTGATGGTTTGATACTCGCCAGCCCAAAAATCGGCAATTTGCCCTTCCCCGGCGGTTGCCGAGAAGTTATGGAAATTGTTCAGGTAAGTAGCATCGGTAGGGCTGCTGCCTTTTTCCACATCATCAGATCCCATGCTTTCAACGGCAATAGGCGCAAAAGCTATATTCTTCCATTCGTGCAGATTAGCATACATGGCATTTACTGCCGCAGTAGCATCGGCCTGAGTTTTCCAAAATTGTGTGGCTGCTGTAGTGCCGGCCGGATTGACATTTAGGAAGCTTTTTTTACAGCTTTGAAATGTTATAATAGATGCAACAAAGCCTAAAATGAGGGCCTTTTGCAAGAAAAAGTTTTTACTGTTCTTCATCTTTATTTTGATTAAAAAGTAACGTTAACACCAAAATTATAGGTTGCATACAATGGATATACGCTTGCATCGATACCCATGCTGCCTACACCACCGCCAACTTCGGGGGTGAAGCCTTTGTAACCGAAAAAGGTAAGTGCGTTTTGAGCATTAGCAAAAAGCCTTACTTTTTGTATTTTCCATTTGCTTAACAGGCTCGACGGTAATGTGTAACCCAATTGTGCATTCCTCATCCTGAAGTACGCACCGCTTTCAACGTAAAATGAATTGGGGGCGGAGTTTGCTGTAGAGCCCACATTTACAGATGGATAGGTTGTTGAAGTACCTGCGCCATGCCAGCGGTGATCATAAAAATCTTTAGTAAAGTTTTCATTACCAAAACGGTAGGCAATATTGGCGTTATATACGCTTACATCGGCGACGCCCTGGAAATCTAAAGTCAGGTCAAATTGTTTGTAAGTAAACGAGGTATTGATGCCATAGTTATATTTAGGCAGCGGGCTACCTAATACTACGCGGTCTTTGGTATCTATTTGGCCATCTTTATTGGTATCCTGGTAAATGAAATCGCCGGGTTGCGCGGTTTTTTGTTTTGATGCGGCCACTTCGGCAGGTGTTTGGAAAATGCCGGTTACCTGGTAGCCATAAAATTCGCCAATTGGCTGGCCTACCACAGTACGCGTGGCTAAAGCACCGTTGGCAATTCCGTTACCGCCCTGGTAAATAGGGTTTTTACCACTTAGTACACTTAATACCTTGTTGGTATTTATGCCAACATTTGCACTTACACTATAGGAGAAATCTTTTGATGCCTGATTTTTCCAGCTCAGTAAAAACTCAAACCCCCTGTTTTGGATACTGGCCTGGTTAGCTATGATAGAGCTGCTGTTTGTACCCAGTGATGAAGGGATAGGGATAGAAAATATGGCGTCCTGTGTTTCCCTGTTGTAGTAATCGGCCTCGAATGATAGCCTGTGATTTAATACAGACCCTTCTATACCAAAATCGGTAGCTACTGCCTTTTCCCAAACAATGGTTGGAGGTACAACCGTATTTATGCTTGATCCGGGATTGGTTGTTTGCGGGTTACCAAAAATTGCGGTGAGATAGGGGTCGGATGCGATGGTTTGTACTGTTGGATTGATAGGTACTACCGAGTTACCTACTTTACCCCAGCTACCGCGAAGTTTCAAATTATCAAATATATGCTGATCCTTCATGAAGTCTTCGTTGGTAATTACCCAACCGGCACCAACCGATGGAAAATAACCATAAGTATGATCTCCATAAAACTGTGATGCCCCATCACGGCGAATTGATGCATTCAGCAAATATTTATCTTTAAATGAATAATTAACACGGGCAAATTGCGATAATGCACGGGTGTGCGCCTGCCTTGCAGGATCGGCATAGTAGGTTACCTTAGCTGTATCGGGAAAAGAAGTTACCAGGTTTCCGCTGCTTTTGTAAGGAACATTTTGCGCATGTGCATCGTTTTCAAAAGTGCGGTTATCCTGTGCGCTATAGCCTAACAAAGCAGTTAACTTATGATCTTTTATTTTAATATCATAGGTCAGGGTGTTTTCCCAGATCCAGTTGCGGGTATCTGTTTGGTTTACATCCAAATTAGATGAGGTGCTTTTTTGGGCCAGTGTAGCGTAGTATATTGGAGAGTACGCTCTTACTTCGGCACGGCCGTTATCGCCGCCATAGCTCGATCTGAATTTAAAGTTCTTTAAAAATGACAGTTCGGCGTAGGCATTATAAGTAATTCTGTAATTTTTTGAACGCTGATTGAAAAAATCCAAGGTTGCCTGCGGGTTATAGTTGTTGCCGTCACCTGTATGGTAATCATTAGGGTCGCCGTAAGCGCCATCTTTGTAGTAAACAGGTAATGTAGGCGCTACACCAAATAKCTGGTGAAAAATACCGCCATTGATATCTTTTGACTTACCTATCAATCCGCTTGCCGTGTATCCAAATTTTAAAGCCTTTGTAATTTTAAAATCATTTGATAAATGCGCGGTATAGCGTTTGTAATTATTTGTTTTGGCCAAACCATCCTGGTCAAGATAGCCAAACGAATAGTTATAAGTATATTTATCGGTACCGCCGCTTATGGAGCCTTCATGGTTGGTTACAAATGCATTTTGCAATATCTGCGCATACCAGTCAGTCCCTTTTCCAAAACTTGCGGGGTCGCTAAATAGCACGGGCGTTATATTGTTGTAAGTATACAGCTCATTAATAGCGGTGGCATACTCCGTTGCGTTGGCCATTTTTACCTGGTTGGTAACTGATTGCCAGCCTGCGTAGCCGTTGTAGTTAAATACCGGTTTGCCTTTTACGCCTCTTTTGGTCCCTATTAAAATTACACCATTGGCTGCACGGATACCATAAATGGCTGTGCTTGACGCATCTTTAAGAATACTTACACTTTCAATATCCTGTGGATTTAAAAAGCTGATATCATTATACCAAACGCCGTCAACAACAAATAATGGGCTTACATTTCCATAAACGGTTCCTAAACCGCGGATGCTAACGGCAGGAGATGAACCCGGAGAACCGCTGTTGGTGATCTGTACGCCGGCTACCTTACCCTGTAAGCCGCTCAGCGCATTGTTTGAAGCCTGTTTTGAAATATCGGCACCTTTTACTGTTGCCACCGAACCGGTTACATCAAGCTTGCGCTGCGTACCGTAACCAACTACAACAACCTGCTGTAGCTCGTTGGTTTGCGATTGCAGATGTACATCAATCGATGTTTGTCCGTTTACAGGAACTTCTTTTGAGGCATACCCTATATAAGCGAAGGTTAAGGTAGCTGTACCGGCAGCGCTAATGGTAAAGGCACCATTAACATCTGTTTGGGTACCTGTAGTTGTTCCCTTCACTAAAACAGATACGCCTATTAGGGCTTCGCCGTTTGCAGCATCAGTAACTTTACCTTTTACTGTTACGTTTTGAGCAAACGCGGCAGTAACGGAAAATAAGAACAATAACATCACCCCTGAAATAGTAAAAATTCTTTTCATAGTGGTTAATTAAATAAAAACGTGTTAGAAATAATTGGTTTATTAGTTTACAAAGCTGTGCAGATATTACAGTTAAATCAAAAAAATTAACTCAACATTAATACATCAATCTTAACACGCTTTCTCAAAATGTGTTTTTTATTTTGTTAACTATTTGATATACAGAAATTTAAGAGACTATAATGTGTAGCTTGTATACTACAACTGTAGAGTGCAGTAAGGCGTGTTTATAAGGGACTATGAGAGGTAATGATGTAGTATTATAGTTCGATGAGAAACTCCACAAGGTTTTTATCGTGCTCCAGGTTGAGCTTTTTACGCAGTCGATAGCGCCTTATTTCAACACCCCGCAGGGAGATGTTTAAAAGGGATGCCATCTCTTTACTGCTCATGTTCATGCGCAGGTATGCGCATAGTTTAAGGTCGTTTGGTACAAGGTCGGGGTGACCTGATTTCAGTTTTTTGAAAAAGTTTTCATGGGCTTCGTTAAAACTCTTTTCAAATATGTTCCAGTCGCGCTCATCGTTCATCCCTTCATCTATTACTTTTTGGATGCGGCGCAGCTGATCGTCGGCCAGTTTTTGGCCGGTAGTATCTTTTAAATGTGCTATTTCTTCGCTTATTTTTTGCAGCAATTCGTTCTTGTAAACCAAATTCATGGCCGAGTTGGCCAGCTCACGGCTTTTACCGGCAAGATCGGCCTGTAACTGTTCGTTTTTTATGTTGATGATATGCTGTTCGCTGGCAATTGCTTCCTGCTTTAAAAACTCCTCTTTTTCGTGCTGCAGCTTTTCGTGAATGCGGTGCTGATGACGCCTTAGTTTAAGGCGGTAATAATACCTTACCAGGTAGTAGGAGAGTACCAGCAACAAAGCATAAAATACCATAGCCAGCTTGCCTGCGTACCATGGCGGTAGAATAACAAAGGTTAACGTAGTTATTTGTGATACATTTTGATCATTGATTTTGGCGCGTACTTTAAAGTGGTAGGTGCCCTGGTCAAGGTTGGTAAATTCTTTCTGACTTTGCTGCGTCCAGTCGCTCCATTGCCGGGAGTAGCCTTCCAGGTAGTACTGGAATTTAATTTTTGCCTGTTTATAATAGGGCAGCGAATACGAGATGCGGATGTTGTTTTGCGTATAGGGAATACCGGTATCGCTAAGGTCCTGGCTGTTTTCGCTGATGGCAAAAACTTTATCGGTAATGTTTTCTACCTGGCGGATCAATACCTGCGGAATGTTTATTTTATTTGGCAAAAGCGCGTCTTCATCATTCAATATCACAAAACCATCATCAATACTGATGAGGTAGGTTGAGTTATTGATGCGGTTTATGGTTTCGTAATGCTGCACCATTTGCCCGGTAAGGATGCTGAAGCGATTGGTATCAATACTTAACCGGCCCGGTGCCGAAAAATCGGCCAGGGCTACACGGCCCTGGTTAATGAACCAGTATTTTTTGCCAATGGCCTTTATGATCTTGCTTGAAGTGGCAAAGGTGCCCAGCTTTTTGTTGAGCTGGGTGTATTTAAAAAAGCGATCGGTAATGTCGTCATAAACATAAAAACCCGAATCTGAGGAGAACACAACGCGGTTATCAAGATCAAACACGTTTACATTAAAGCTGCCCGGTAAGCCGTATTTGCTATCATAATACACTTTGGAGGTTACCTTTTTCAGATCAGCACTAAGGGTTACCTTATAAATGCCCTTATAGGCATGGCTCACCCAGATCTGTCCTTTATTATCCTGCTCCACATAGCGCGATGGCTCCCCAAAACCTTCTACCTTATGATCAAAGAGCCAGTTACCGGCAGCATCTTTTTTGAAGATCACCAAACCGGTATAAGTTCCCTGGATAAGTTTATCCTGGCTTAGTTTTTTTGTGGTCCACCCGCCGGTTGTTGCCGATATTTTGGTGATAATATTGCCATTTACCTGGTAGGTGCCATCGTTGTGGCCGCAAAGTAAACGACCATCCTGCAGGGTAAGTTCCCATACCTGGCCCTGTGAGCCGGGGATGAGTTTAAAATCAAATGATTGGAAAAGCTTACTGTTGTTATCGGCTATCCAGTCGCTGTAAAATAAGCCCTGGTTGGTACCGAGGTAGATTTTTTTATCAAATATGATGCTGGAATAGACGGTGCCGAACCTGCCGGTTTTATCGAAATAAAAATACAGAGGCGAGTTTACTTCAATCCTGTCGATGCCGTTATCCAAACCGGCCCAAAGGTTTTGTTCGCTATCGGTATACAAGCTTAAAACAGTGTTGTTTTGTAACCCGCTTGATTTATTGATGTGCTGGATTACATTACCGGCAGTATCAACCACCACAATACCATTTAAAATAGTGCCATAAGCAAAATACTTACCGGCAATTTTTGCCCCGTTATTAAGCTGGTATGTTTTTAAAAAATCGTTGGCCTGGTTTGCCCATGGTTTTATGGTTTGGCCATCATAAATAAACAACCCGTTTTGGGCGGTGCCTATAATATACCTGTCTTTTTGAAATGGCAGTATAGAAAGTATCCCGCTTGCGCCTAAAATATTACTACCCGCAACATACACCAAATGATTGTTTATAAGCTCGAATAAGCCCGCGGATACCTGCTCAATAAAAAGGCGTTTGCCGGCTTTAAATAAAAACAGGTACGGACTTGGTCCCTTTATAACATCAATTTTCCCTTTGGCATAAATGTAGATAGATCCAAACGATTGGAAGATCACCCTATCGCCGTCAACATATATTTTCCAGATCTCCTCGTTTATTGGCCGGTATTTTTTGGGAACCAGGCTTACAAGCGAATTGTATTTTAAAAACCCTTTTTTATCATTGGCCCAGTAACCAAATTCGCCATAAGCGCCAACGTAAACTTTACTCCTGCCATCGGCGGATACCGACCGAACGATAAGGGAATTGGGCATATGGTGCTGCTGCCAGTATTTGCCATCAAAAGCGAGTAAGCCCTCGGCGTTGCCAAAATACATAATGCCATGCTCATCGCGCGTTACACTCCAGTTTTGATTGCCCGACTGGTACATGGCCTTGGTGTAGTTTTGTACATAAGGCACCCCTATGCTTTTTATATCAACCGCGCCGGCATCAAGGGCAACGATACAAAGCAGGGATATAACAGTGAGCAGGGATCTACGCATGGGATATAAAATGGTATCAGCTTGTAAAGCAAACCAATTTTACGAAATTAAGCTTTGAATTGGAGAAATAAAAGATTAGCAAAAAGCGAAAAGCTTAAGGCAGAAAGCTTTGGGTGCAGGGTATACTGTTTCAAAACGTTATTTCCGCCTTCAGAATTTCCGTATTTTACCGCTCGTATTGACGCGCTATACCGTCAATCCCTCGTTTTTCCTTTTCGCTGTATTTACCGGCTGCGGAACTTTTACGTAGTAGCCCGTACCATCATAAATCCTTTTGCGCGGATGGCTTTGGCAGGCATCGCTGCAGCAGCCTTCCATTTTGGTTCCGCATTCATCGCATTGGGTAAAATGCTCATTGCACTCAGGGTTGGCGCAGTTGATCATTTTAGGCGTTGTTTTGCCGCAATTACGGCAGGTGGAGATAACCACTGGGTTCACGCTGTTTACATCGACTGACAGGCGGTTATCAAATACATAGCATTTGCCATCAAAATCCTGACCCCCTGCTTCCTTACCATATTTAATAATGCCGCCATGCAGTTGGTATACCTCGGGGAAACCTTCGTGCAATAACAAGGCCGATGCTTTTTCGCATTTAATGCCGCCGGTGCAATAGGTCAGGATCTTTTTATCCTTGTATTTGGCGAGTTCATTGATCATCGCCGGGAAATCCCTGAAGTTTTCTATATCAAGCGTTACCGCGTTTTTGAATTTGCCTAAGGAGTGCTCATAGTTGGAGCGAACGTCCAATACAACCACATCGTCGCGGTCTTTCATGGCCATAAATTCTTTTGGCTCCAGGTGTTTGCCGGTTTGTTGCTGCGGATTAATCACGTTAGGGTCGCGCAGGCCCGAGTATACGATCTCGGCTTTATAACGGCAGTGCATTTTTACAAATGATGGCTCGGCAACTTCATCAATCTTAAAGTCGATGCCCGCGAAACGTGCATCGGCGTGTACGGTATCCATATAGGTTTTGCAAGCTTCGGCGGTGCCGGATACGGTACCGTTAAGCCCCTCGGTAGCTACAATAATGCGACCGGTTAACCCTAAACTTTTACAAAAATTTAAATGATCGGCAGCAAATTGCTCCGCATCGGCTATTGTTGAATAACAATAGTACAGTAGTGTATTATATATTGCCATAAACCATTGATACTGCTGCAAACAGTGTTAAATGAAGTGCAAAGATATGATTTTGAGCGGAAAGGTAAAAGCGTTTTGAGGTGAAAGGATAAAGGTAAAAGGCAAAAGGTTTTTATAGGTTGGTGAATGGTGCACTAAGGGTGAAAGTTTATATGATGATAAGGTAGGGTAAAGGTTATGTTAGGATTGCCTGAGGTGTGTTTTGGGGATGTTTTTGAAATCGGGTGTTCGGCATGTTTTGGTAAATGGATCCATATAAAAATGCGAACACTTGATTATTATATGTAATAACCTTTCACCTTTATCCTTTCACCTTTACCTTATGCCGTAAAAGATCCTGAACCCCTGGATGTATTTTTTATTACCGGCGTAGGATATACCATAATCAACCCTGAAAATAAGGCGTTGTACGCCTACATAATATTCCTGGTAATTGCGGTTGTTTTTGGTAGTAAGGTAATTAGCGCCGATGACCTCTTCCAGCTTGGCCTTTCTCAGGATGGGGATCTTATTAAATATCGATCCGGCAAAGTTGTGCTGGAAATGTGCTTCAAAAAAGGCTCCATTGGTACTATATGTATAAAAAGGTAAAAAGTGGAAACTGCCTACATAGGTAGGATCAAAGGTGGTACCCTGGTTACCTAAAAAGTGGTTGTAATCCATATAATACAGGGTTTTGTCATTAAAGAAGCCTCCTGCAGTGAGCTTGAAAGCTGAAAAGCCGGTTAACCCCACCCTGATTTTGTATTGCGAAACATCAACAGAAGTAAAGTCATAATTAACATCCGAACCAAATACCCCCTTGATGCCTTTGCGGTAATTTACGGTGAGCGCCGGGTATTTTGAAGGCAGGTTAAACTTGCCGGTAGGCCGGGTAGTATATCGCTGGTCGAACGTAAAAGTTGCCGAGGTACTAAAGGTAAGTGCCTGGTTCTGTGGAAATAAAAAGGAATGGTCATCGGCTGGCGTTCCCGGCGGGGCCAGCGGATTGTTTGACGTATATTCCCTGTTTTTAACATCTTTAATGTGGGCGTATGAGGTATTGTAAAGCTGGCTTCGGCTGGCGTAAGACAGATTTCCGCTAAGTAATACCCCATTGGTAACCTCGCGCTGGTATCCAAACTGACCATAGTGGGTGCGGTAATACTTAACATAGTTATTTTCGCTTAAGAGGGTACTCAGGGTATTAAAGTATAGCGACCTGGTGCCTACGTTATTTAAATCCAGAATATCGTTGCCAAGGCTCATGAAAAACTTAGCATTGTGAAAAGGATCATTCTTATATTCCGAGTAAACATTGGCACTCAAAATTTTGTTTACAAATCCGTACCGCAAGTTCGGCGTTATACTTAGCGAGCGGAAATCGTCCAGCTTTTTGGTATATCTCACCTTAGCATTAATACCAAAACCCTCAACCGTGTTGTAATAAAAGGTTTGCAAAAAAGGATAAACATATAACGAATCCTTCTCGCTGCGGCTACTGGCATAGTAGCCAAATATTAAATAACCCGGATAGTTGATATGGTTTTTGGTATGTTGAATGGAATCTAAGTAGCGATCTGTTAACTTATAAGCTGCAACGCTATCCTTCTTTTGGTAATCCCGGGCTTCCTTTGTGGTTAAAGGAACGGGGCGGACAGATGCCCAGTAATCTTCCTTTTTTGAGTTTGCGGCAGTATCAATCTTTAATACTTCACCTGTAAAAAAATGATCCGGGAAAGTGGGGTTGATTTTATAGCTGTTATAAATAGCCAGGTAATACCCGCCAAATTTAAACCCAAAAACAGCTCCCTTAAAGTTGTATTGCACTGCCGATGGCATCCAAACGCTATCGGTAATGGCTACATATTGCTGGCTGATATGTAAAGTATCTATCAGGTTGAGGCTATTTATGCCATTGGCCAGGTACAGATCGGCACCGTATAAACGCCAGTCGCCCTCTACAATATAAATATCGCCCTGGAAATACTGGCCATGGCTGCGGCGTGGGATTACCTGTATTTTATCAATAACGCGACCATTCTCATTTGATACACCCAATAGCTTATACCTATAAAATGTTAATGCATTTGATGCCAGGGGCGATACAAAGCCACGGGTACTTAAACCGTTTATGGTAAACACATTATTGTAAAAATTCACCTGCAGATCGGATGCCTTATTATAACTAAAAGCAGTGTTTATACCAGCTGTTCGGTTGGCAATTGTAATTTCCTTTATTTTATCAGGCCTTTGAAAATTATATTCCGATAGTGATTCCTGCTGATAAAGAATGCCGCGACCTATGGAATCCAGATCAAGCGTATTGATAACCTCTTTTGATAATAGGGATTTAGGCGCGCTCAACAGTTTTTGCACTCCTTTTATATAAACCGCGCAGGAGTACGAAGCGGCTTCGTCCAGGTAGTATTTTCGCTTTTTGATCACTTGTTTCATGATGGTATCAGCAGCATCGCGGTTTTTGCGATAAATGGCAGCTACCCTTGCTGTTCCAAAAACCTCGTCATCCATTTGCACATTCAAGGTTTCATCATGATCTGTTATAGTAACTGTTACTACTTTTTCATTAAAGCCAACAGAACGGTAAGTTAAGTTATAGGTGCCGGGCGAAAGCTTAAACTGGTACAATCCGTTTTCATTAGCTGTAGTACCATAGGTTGAATTGCGAATGTATACTGAAGTAAACGGAATTACGTTGTTTTTTTGATCAGTTATCTGCCCGGATAATAGATATTGCTGTGCTGTTGTATTAAGAGCGCATAAAATAGTGACAATCAGCAGTAAGTTTTTTTTCATAATCTTTCTTTAGTAAGAATACTTTTTGCCTCCAAAATGTTTCATCTAAAGAGGCTATTTAATATTTAGACCTCATTAGGCATTTCAAATGCATGTGAATGCTTAATTTTGCTGCCTTTAATATTACATACTATGTATAATACACTACAGCCGGTTTTACAGCAGGAACTTGAAGCCATTGAAAATGCGGGGTTATATAAAAAGGAACGCATTATTACATCACCACAGGGCGCGGATATTACTGTACAGGGCGGCAAAGAAGTAATTAACTTTTGCGCCAACAATTATCTTGGCCTATCTGCAAATCCTAAAGTGATACAGGCAGCTAAGGATGCAATGGATACCCATGGTTACGGTTTATCATCTGTACGTTTCATCTGCGGTACACAGGATATACATAAGGAGCTTGAAAAAAAGATTGCCGAATTTTTAGGTGCCGAAGATACCATACTTTACGCCGCGGCATTTGATGCTAATGGCGGTGTTTTTGAACCATTGTTTAACGAACAGGATGCTATAATATCTGATGAGCTGAATCATGCTTCGATTATAGATGGTGTACGCCTTTGCAAGGCTCAGCGCCAGCGCTACAAGCACGATGATATGACTGATCTTGAAGAAAAGCTTAAAGCTACCGAAGGCTGCCGTCACCGTATCATAGTAACAGATGGCGCCTTTAGTATGGATGGCACCATTGCACAACTTGATAAGATTTGCGCTTTAGCCGAACAATACAATGCCCTGGTAATGATTGACGAAAGTCATTGCTCGGGCTTTATGGGTAAAACCGGGAGGGGTACCCATGAGCATCATAACGTGATGGGTAAAATTGACATTATTACCGGCACCCTGGGTAAGGCCTTGGGCGGTGCATCGGGAGGATTTACATCCGGCCGTAAAGAGATCATTGATATGCTGCGCCAGCGTTCGCGTCCGTACCTTTTCTCCAACACGCTTGCTCCATCTATCGCCGGCGCATCAATAGCTGTTTTGGATATGCTGAGTGAAACTACCGAGCTGCGCGATAAACTGGAAAGTAATACCCAATACTTCCGCCAAAAAATGACGGAAGCCGGATTTGATATAAAACCGGGAGTGCATCCAATTGTACCGGTTATGCTTTACGAAGCCAAGCTGGCCCAGGAGTTTGCCGCTAAAATGCTGGAAGAAGGCATTTATGTGATCGGTTTTTACTACCCGGTAGTTCCGCAGGGTAAGGCCCGTATCCGTGTTCAGATCTCGGCAGCACATGATATGCATCATTTGGATAAGGCTATAGCGGCGTTTACCAAAGTAGGTAAGGAATTGGGAGTGATTAAATAATTTTATATTTGCATCTTATTGTAAGCATGATTTATTCATGCTTGCCTGTTTAATARTAGTTAAGGAAAATAATGCAAGCTCAAATAGATCAATATACTGCCGAGATCAACGCCTTTTCACCGGTTAATGCCGATGAATTGGAAACGTTCAGGATAAAGTTTTTAGGCACCAAGGGAATTATCAAAGACTTGTTTGAGCAGTTTAAAAATGTCGGCCCCGAAGAAAAACGGACCTTTGGAAAGGTGCTTAACCAGTTTAAGCAACTGGCCGAGGCAAAATATACGGAGTTAAAGGATGGTTTTGAAGCTGGTCCGCAAGCTAAAGACCTGGATATCGATTTAACTTTGCCTGGTGATGGCTTTACCGTTGGCTCACGTCACCCTTTATCTTTGGTACGTAACGAGATCATCGATATATTTAAGCGCCTGGGCTTTGTTGTTGCAGAAGGACCGGAGATTGAAGACGACTGGCATAACTTTTCGGCCTTGAATTTCCCCGAAGAACACCCTGCGCGCGATATGCAGGACACCTTTTTTATTAAAAAGAACAACGGAAAGGATGATATCGCTTTGCGTACCCACACCTCATCGGTACAGGTGAGGATGATGGAGCATGGCAAACCACCATTCAGGGCTATTATGCCCGGCAGGGTTTACCGTAATGAGGCCATTTCGGCACGTGCTCATTGTTTTTTTCACCAGGTAGAAGGTTTGTATGTTGATGAAAACGTATCCTTCGCCGATCTGAAACAAACGCTTTATCACTTTGTGCAGGAGCTTTACGGCGAAGGCACCAGGGTACGTTTCCGCCCATCGTATTTTCCGTTTACTGAGCCATCTGCCGAGATGGACATATCCTGTACCATTTGCAAAGGGTCTGGCTGTAACATGTGTAAATACAGCGGCTGGGTTGAAATATTGGGTTGCGGTATGGTTGATCCGAATGTTTTGGAAAACTGCGGTATAGATAGTAAGAAATTTACCGGTTTTGCGTTTGGTATGGGTATGGAACGAATTGCCAATCTTAAATATGTTATTCGCGATCTGCGCCTGTTCTCAGAAAATGATGTGCGCTTCCTGAAGCAGTTTACAACCGAGATGCTATGAGAAGGCTGCTGATGATAGCATTCATTAGCTTATGCTATTTTTCATGCGGCAAAGCTACAGACTATGTACCCAGTGTACCAGTGAATTTCTCAAGGGCAATAAATGATCCCAGCCTATCGGCACTTAACAGTGCCGGCGGTGTGGTTTTTATAAGCGGTTATGGTGTTGCCGGGTTAATTATTTACCGTACAGCAACCGGCGGGTATGTTGCCTATGACCGTTGCAGCAGCTATCAGCCCGAAAAAAAATGCGCCGTAACACTTGATGCCTCCGGCTTTACAGTAACCGATCCATGCAGCGGATCAATGTTTTCGCTGAGCGATGGAACGCCTGTAAAGGCCCCGGCAACTAAGGCATTAAGGAGTTATATTGTAAGTTATTATAATTATACGATAACCGTATCCAACTAATTCATGGAAGCCGATAAAATAAAAGACAGTATAAAGCGGGCAGCTCAGGATCTATTCCGTAAATTCGGTTACCATAAAACCAGTGTTAACGAAATTGCCAAAAAAGCAAAAATTGCAAAGGCCACTATCTATAAATACTTTGATAGTAAAGAGGCTGTACTGCATATTTTGCTAATGGACTATATTAAAGCCAGTGTTGATGACCTGGTTCAAAGCAACACGCCCGATATGGATGAAGAGGCTCACCTCAATAACCTCATCATGAAAACCTGTCGCCTGTCGTACACCGTTTGCAACGAATTTATAGGCTGGGATTTCATCCGTGAATCCACCAACTCCCAGGATTTTTTGAAGAACTTATCCAACGAGCTGGAAGAAATGTTAATGGCTTCATTTATCCAACTGCCGGGCATCCGCAAGCACGAAACATACCACCAGCGATTGCGGTTTTTAATTAAATGCAGTAAAAGCATAGTGTTCAGCTTCGCGTTTACTTCGGTGAGTGATTCAGATGTACGTAAGAATTTTGTTTCTTTTCAAAAAGAGATTTTGCCGTATTTGGTGAAGGCGGCTATTGCGGTTTAAAGCTTTTCATCTATTTTAATACTTATCGTGCCGCTTTCCTCTACATCCCAAATGGTTGAAGCTTCTATATTAATTGAATTTAGATTTAAAAAGGTATCCACATGCTCCAGATAATCGCCTTCGATATCACCAAGCCGTGGAACGCCAATTACCCTGTTATCAATATTGACTCTCCTTATTCTGTCTGTAAGCAGAGTTAATGTGTTTTGTGAATAGTTGGTGACTATATCCTCGGCTAACTCTCCATTTTGGTCAAACAAAAGGTAATCAGTCATTAAAATCGAAAAAAACTGATTGTCGCGTCTATCGTAATAAAACACCTCCGAAAATCTCGTCGGTGACTGTTGAAGGCCGACTATTAACCAATTATATATTTGTTCCTGCGTGGTCATCTATAAAGATATAGAACATTGCGCGTGATATTCGAATCATTAATTTTATTTCTTTATTGACTTTGTAATTCAAAGGTTTTTTATTCTTCTTTTATAAAGAATTGGCTTGGTATATTGATGTACTTCTCTAGGAAGATGTTTTCACTTAGAACATTTCTCTTCGAATGTTCTAAGTGAAAAAAGTGAGCAAAGAAATTTATTTTCAAAAATACCATATACCATATTGGTTTTTAGTATGTTATTTATTATGTTTGCATAGTAAATTAAAAATGCCATGAGTCGTGAACTAGCAGATTTTTCTGACCAGATAGATGAGGAGTTCGAGGTTGAGGAAAAAGCAACAAAAGGTATAATAAGTTACCTGTTAAGCTTGTTTGCTTAGCAATAACAGCATGCCGCCTTTTGTAGGTTAACACCTTGATTCTTGTATCTTACTTCCTGATTATGCTTTTTTGCATAACTTTGCAGCCTGATGAATAAAGTTGCGAAACAGAAGTTTTTTGAAGACGTTCGGATAATTGATATTGCCGAAGAGGGTAAAGGGGTAGGCAAGGCAGATGAGTTTGTGCTTTTTGTTGATAAAGCCATCCCCGGCGATATTGCTGATGTGCAGGTTTACCGCAGCAAAAAGAATTTTGGTGAGGCAAAAATCACCCAACTAAAACAACCATCCGAGTATCGTACCGATCCTTTCTGCGAACATTTTGGCACCTGTGGGGGCTGTAAGTGGCAGCACATGACCTACGAGGCGCAGTTAAAATTCAAACAAAAATCTGTTGCAGACGCGCTTGGTCGCATTGCCAAAATTGATGTTGACGGTATCATGGATATCATCCCTTCCCCGGCCGATCGTTATTACCGTAACAAACTGGAGTACACCTTTAGTGATAAACGCTGGTTGTATGATGGCGAGAACAAGGAGGACGAAACGCTCAACATGAATGCGCTGGGCTTTCATATCCCCGGCCGTTTTGATAAAATACTTGATGTAAAACACTGCTACCTGCAGGCCGAACCATCAAATGATCTGCGTAACAGCATCCGCGATTTTGTGATAGAACAAGGCTATTCTTTTTATAATCTGCGCAATCACCATGGCGCTTTGCGTAACCTTATTGTACGAACATCATCAACAGGCGAGGTGATGGTAATTGTGGTTTTTGCGTATGTGAGCGAAGATGAGGTGAACAAGCTGATGAGCTTTATAGATGCAGGCTTCCCGGAGATTACTTCGCTGCTATACATCATTAACCAAAAAAAGAACGATACCATTTTTGACCAGGATGTAATAGCCTTTAAAGGCCCCGAATTTATCCATGAGGAAATGAATGGTATAAAATTCCGCATTGGTCCAAAATCATTTTACCAAACCAACAGTATCCAGGCCTTGCGCCTGTACGAAATAACCCGTGATTTTGCAGGTTTCACCGGGGATGAACTGGTTTACGACCTGTACACCGGCGCCGGTACCATTGCCAATTTTATAGCAGGTGATGTGCGCGAAGTTATTGGTGTGGAGTATGTGCCTACAGCTATTGAAGATGCCAAAATAAACTCAGCCATTAACAATATCACCAATACAAAATTTTATGCCGGTGATATGAAGGATGTGCTGGTGGCGGATTTTGTAGCCGAACACGGCAAGCCTGATGTGATCATTACCGATCCGCCGCGTGCAGGCATGCACCCGGATGTAGTTGCCCGCCTGATGGAAATTGAGGCCCCAAAAATAGTTTATGTAAGCTGTAATGCAGCTACACAGGCCCGGGATTTGCTGGTACTAAAAGAAAAATACGACACAGTAAAAATACAGCCCGTTGATATGTTCCCGCATACGCAGCATGTGGAGAATGTTGTGCTGTTGGTATTGAGATAGAGGGAGAGGAAGGACAGAAAAAAAAAGGAGCAAGGATAAAGGACAAAAAACTCTTTCTGGATTAAGAGTTTTATCTGCCCGGAGTTTCCCCTTTCTGGATTTAGAGTTTATCATTTAGAATTTTCTAACGTATGCAACCCGAAGACCTGTTAAACGAAGGTAATAATAAAGACAGCCATGAAGCGGCAAAGAACAGTCCGCTACTGAGCCTGGAGCGAGATCTTAAATTTTTTACGGATTCTATTCACGAGGTAGCAATCGAGATCATGATGGAAGGTTTATCGTCATATCCCATTTTCATCGCCCACCAGCACGAACTCAAATTAGGAGAATTGATCCTTGACAGGCATGATCTTAATTCGGATTGGAGCATCCATGCTTCAACGCTTGAAGAATTCACAGAACGTGGTGTAATCAAGCCCGAATTAAAAGACCGTTTCATCAACAGCTATAAAAATCCTAATGAATATATGTGCGTGTTTGTGGTAGTGCCGGAGGGAGCAAACTTTGTTTACGTTCCGTATAAAAAATAAGCTGTCGCAAAGTTTTAATGTTACAAAGTTGAAAGGTTACTTTGCAAAACGTTAAAACGGACTTGTATATTTACCACAAAAAAATGGAACATTACAACGGTCCAACCTTCAAACATTACAACAATTAATTCACATGTCTGAAAAAAAACTCCTGATATTAAACCAGCAACAGATACAGCAAAAGCTCGACCGTATTGCTTACCAGATACTGGAAGATAATTTCGACGAAGAAGAAATACTGATAGCCGGCATTATGCCCAGTGGTAACCACATTGCCAAAAGGCTGAAAGCCATCCTTGAAGAAATAGCTCCCTTTAGCTGTAAACTGTTATCTATTGAACTGGATAAGCAAAGCAGCAGCCTGCAGGCCAAAATTAATTTTGATGTAACGGAGTGCAGTAACAAAGTAGTGATCCTGGTAGATGATGTGCTCAATAGCGGTAAAACCCTTGCGTATGGCTTTGGTGTTTTCCTGGATGTACCGCTCAAAAAATTGCGTACAGCAGTATTGGTAGATCGTAACCACAAAAGTTTCCCTGTAACAACCGATTTTGCAGGCATGGCTTTATCCACGGTAATTAAAGAACATGTTGATGTTGTGCTTGATGAAGAGGGCGAAGAGGATGCGGTTTATTTGAGGTAATTGCATTAACTTTCTTTACAAAGGTTAATGCAGTACAATTATCAAAAACTTTGTGGCTTTAGCACCAAAGCTATTATGTTGCGGGTACTGTTACCGCTATCTCTCCTTCATCAGAAATGCTCAACCCGCTCCCCGGAAAATCTGATTCAGTAAGTGTCCTGATCCTTATAGCTGCCCGGTTCAGGGTGTCCTTAACCAGTCCGGTATCATGTGCCTGCCTGAACGATAAAATCCGGCCTTTCAAAAACTCACCTTTTTTATTTACATATACTTTCAGCATAGGTGCCAGGCCACAAATGCCGGCCACGCTTACACAACGATAGGTGCAAAAATTACCAAGGCTATAAGCAATCAGCCGGTTATTATAAAGTTCTATAGCGCGGTTAACATGAGGCCCATTGCCAAGAATCAGATCGGCCCCTGCATCAATAGCATTATGCGCAAAAGCATGCACATCGCCGCGTTTTTCATTAATGTAACTTTCCATGGCACAGGGCACATGCTCAAAATCAACACCCTCGCCGCCGCCATGAAAAGATACAATAACCACATCACAACGTTGTTTCAATTTGCTGATGATGCGGGCCGAGCCTTTCAGATCGAGTATTGATACCGTGTTTGCATTGGGAGCAAATGAGCAAAAGCCATATTTAACGCCATTCAATTCAAAAACGGTTGAAGGCTTAACCAGCAGTCCTGCATAATTAATGCCCAGGCTATCCAGCGTTTTAATGGTGCTTTTGCGACCGTTTACGTCAAAATCGTTAATATGATTGTTGGCTAAGCTAAGTACGTTAAAGCCGGCATCTTTTAAAACCGAGGCATATTTAGTAGGCATCCTAAACAGGAAGGCCTTGCTTTTTTGGTGTAATTTAAAATGGGCAGGATCGCCATTATCAAGCAGCGAGCCTTCCAGGTTGCCAAATATTATATCTGCGCCTGTCAACTCAGGCTTTACGGCTCTAAAGCTATTGACGGCACTGTCTGGCGGCAGGGTAGCGCTGTCGGGGTATGATGTGCCCAGCATAATATCACCTACTGCGGCAATGCATAATGAATCGGGCCGAACAGGAATGGTTTTTACTGGTTGGGTTATCACCGCCTTCTCCTTATGCCGCGCCAGGCGATGTTTAATAAGCGTGGGGTTTTCACAGGCTTGTAAAAGCATTGCAGTGCAAAAGGTTATAGGCAATAAAAAAAACCGTGCGGAAAAAAAAAGTCCCTTCATATTTATGAAAGGACTAATTTATGTATTTAATTGAATTTCTTTTAATTATTATCCTCTTCGTCGTTGGTTGCAGGGGTATTGCTCAACTCATCTTTAAACGAAGCAAGCAGGCGGCCACCCCTGTAAAAATAGCGGCTATAGTATTCGTCATCAAGGCTGCTGATAGCTACGCCTCTGGATGATGCATGTGCAAATCTGCCGCCACCAAGGTAAATACCTACGTGCGATATCCTGCGGCTATGTATTTTAAAGAAAACCAGGTCGCCTTCTTTAAGCTCATCCTTGTTAACAGGATTAACCATGCTGAAAATATCGCGTGAATTTCTTTTGATATCAAGGTTAAAAACCTCGCTGTATAATTCTTTGGTAAATGCCGAGCAATCGATACCTTTTCTGGAGCTGCCACCAAAGTGGTAGGGGGTACCAATCCAATCATAAACAAAGTGAAAAAGTTTCATGTTTGAGGTTGCGGATAACGCGACACCCATAATTTGCGATAAGTATGTTTTTGCTAAACCGTCCTGTTCATCGGTTTTATCCTCAGCAACACTTGTAACATTTTTTGTTTGAGCCTGTGAAGCTAAAACAGTGAAAATAAGGGCAATAGCCAGGGCAAATTTCTTCATTTAATCAGTTGAATTGTTGATAGGGTCAACAAATTGTTTATTAAATTAGACACTTTGTCTATCGTTGAATACAAAACTATCCATATTTTTTAAATTTGCAAATAAAACGCACTTTTTTTTCAAAAAATATAAATAAACAGGCTCAACTAAAAATCTTATTAATTTAACGCTGTTACTATTACGAAGAACGATTACATAATGTTGTGAGGCGCGATTCTTAATGTACTATTTATTACAGGATTGGTGAAAAAAAAGTCTGAAATTAAGGGCAATCATGTCTTTTTGACGGTTCGGACACAGAAAGTTGGTCGAAATGCTTTTGTAAAACCTTAAAATAGCCTTATAAAGTTTGGTTAAACAAACAAAACAGGCGTTATAATGCTTATAAAACATCCTAATATAAAATAAAAAATAAATCTGCATAACAAATTGGTTGTGGTTTCGATAATTTAAAGGATATAATTAGATTTGCGCTTTACTCCAAGAAAAAGATTGTTTAATTACATGAGTTCAATCGAAATAACAAAGGACACTTACCTGATGTGGTACGAACAAATGCTGTTGATGCGTAAGTTCGAGGAAAAAGCAGGACAACTATACGGACAACAAAAGATCAGGGGCTTTTGCCACCTGTATATTGGGCAAGAGGCCGTGCTGGCCGGAGCCATGTCTGTAATGAAACRGGAAGACAGTATGATCACCGCTTACCGCGATCACGCGCATGCTTTGGCAAAAGGGGTAACACCAAATGCCATCATGGCCGAGTTATATGGTAAAGCAACCGGATGCTCAAAAGGCAAGGGCGGATCAATGCACATGTTTGATAAAGAAAAACACTTTTACGGTGGCCACGGTATAGTTGGCGGACAGGTGCCAATGGGTGCAGGTATCGCTTTTGCCGAGCAATATAAGGGAACTGAGTTTGTGAACATAGCCTATATGGGTGATGGAGCGGTGCGCCAGGGTGCACTTACCGAAACCTTTAATATGGCTGCGCTTTGGAAATTGCCGGTAATTTTTGTTTGCGAAAACAATGGTTATGCCATGGGTACTTCTGTGGCCCGTACTACTATCCAAACTGATATTTATAAATTGGGCTTACCTTATGGTATCCCCTCATCAGCTGTTGATGGTATGGACCCTGCCGCGGTACACGTAGCAATGGATGAAGCCATTTCACGTGCACGTGCCGGCGAAGGCCCTACATTCCTGGAAATGCGTACTTATCGTTATAAGGGTCACTCTATGTCCGATCCTCAAAAATACCGCACTAAAGAGGAATTGGAAAGCTATAAAGCAAAAGATCCGATTGAAATAACCCGCCAGGCTATTGTTGAAAAAGCTTATGCCGACGAGAAATGGTTTGAAGAAGTTGATGCAAGGGTAAAAGTATTGGTTGATGAATCGGTTAAGTTTGCCGAAGAATCACCATGGCCGGAGGCTTCTGAATTATATACCGACGTTTACGTTCAAAGCGATTACCCTTACATTAGGGACTAACCGTTATATTTATACCAAATTTTTTATAACACATATAAATAGTATATGGCCGAAGTAGTTAGAATGCCTAAAATGAGCGATACCATGACCGAAGGGGTATTGGCGAAATGGCATAAGAAAGTTGGCGATAAAGTAAAATCCGGCGATGTATTGGCCGAGATTGAAACTGATAAAGCTACCATGGATTTTGAATCGTACCAGGATGGCACCTTATTATATATAGGTGTTGAAGAAGGTAGCGCCGTTCCGGTTGATGCTGTAATTGCCGTTTTAGGTAAAGATGGTGAAGATTACAAAGCAGCCCTTGCCGATGGTGCAGGAGAACCTGCTGCGCCTGCTAAGGAAGCAACCCCGGCTAAAGAAGCTGCACCGGTTGCTGATAAAAAACCTGCCGCTACTGCTGCGCCAAAGGTTGACCTTTCAAGCATACCGGCTACTGTAATACGTATGCCTGCGCTTAGCGATACCATGACCGAGGGCGTTAYCAATAAATGGAACTTTAAAGTTGGTGATAAAGTAAAATCTGACGACTMATTGGCTGATGTGGAAACCGATAAGGCTACCATGGAAGTTGTGGGTTACGAAGCGGGTACACTTTTATATAT
>NZ_JBFUKF010000007.1:0-47615 GCF_056400985.1 Mucilaginibacter sp. P4_G9
GTGTTAAACGCAGGCTTAAAAACACGAAAGCTGTACCAAAAACGCCGCTGCTGAGGATAGAAAAACCCAACTGTCCGGGTAAAATAAAATCGATGTATTTGTATTCGCGGCCAGATACCGTGGTTTCTTTAATCTCGGCTACCGGGGGATTGCCGCCAAGCGTGCTGTTATTGATATTATAGTAAATATTACTGAGTACCGACCGCAGGATATTGCCTTTTTCAACAGATGCTTTGGTATATTGTACATTGACCGTATAGGCAGGTTGAGCGTTGTTTTTATGAATATCAAGCACGGCATCAATAACACCCTTTGAAAGGTTGCCTTCCATATCACCGGTTGTTTGATCCTGTATTAAATGAATAACCTTTACATTTTTAAGCGCCTGGTAAATAGGGCTTAAAGTGTCACTTGTTTTAGCCACACCCACATCAACAGTAACGCCGCCGCCACCGATATTGGCAAAAACAATAATAAATATTAAAGGGAAAGCCAATGTAAATACCACCGCCGAAGGGCTGCGTAGTATCGATCGGAAACTCGCTTTGGCAATGGCCAGGGTTGCTTTTGTATTGCTGTATTTTTTTTGGTTCATTAGTTCAATGGTTCATTAGTTCATTGGTCTTATCGCCGGGCGTTATCTGTCAGCCGTTATAACTGCAAACTCAAAACTGCCAACTTACTCCCCCTTCAGGGGGCCGGGGGCTAACCTTCCCGCCATTCCTTACCTGTGAGGTTAATAAATACATCCTCCAGGTTTGCCAGTTTTACCTGTTTCTTACGTTCAAAGCCAGATGCCACCAGCTCATCAATAAAATGATCAGGGGTATCAATGCCGATGATACGGCCACCATCAACAAAGGCAACGCGATCACATAATACTTCGGCTTCATCCATATAATGGGTGGTAATTACAACGGTAGTTCCCTGGTCCCGGATCTCGCGGATCAGATCCCAAAGGTTGCGGCGGGCCTGCGGATCGAGGCCGGTTGTTGGTTCATCTAAAAAAATGATCCTTGGGTTATTAATAAGTGTGGTAGCAATTGAAAATCTTTGTTTTTGTCCGCCCGAAAGATCTTTGTATTTTGCTTTAGCTTTATCGGTTAAGGCTACTTTCTCCAGCATCTCCATCGGGCTTTTGTCGATACCGTACAAACCCGAAAACAGGTTAATCAGCTCCGACAGGTTAAGGTTTGGATAATAACCGGCCGCCTGCAATTGTACCCCGATGCGTTGTTTAATAGGGTCTTTATCTGTTTCGATATTAAAGCCATCAACTGTTATTTCGCCCGATGTTTTTTCGCGGAGGGTTTCTATTACTTCGAGTGTAGTGGTTTTGCCCGCACCGTTGGGACCAAGCAAGCCGAAGATCTCCCCTTCGTAAACTTCAAAACTTATGCCTTTTACGGCTGCAAAATCGCCGTAATTTTTTACCAGGTTTTTAACAGTGATAATAGGTTGTTTTGCCATAGCGTAAAAATGCATCAGAATAATGAAATAACCATGAATTATTTTTAAGCCCTATCCAGAGGCCCCCTCCCAAATGGCGATTTCTGGCTGAGGCTTTTTATGATTTTGGTTACGGGTTCATCGCGCTTTTTTAACAATTTTGTTCTCGGCTTCCGATTTCCCCCAGTTCCAGGTTACGTGTTTCTCTTTTTTTATCACTCCCTATTTAAGTCCCTTTTGTGAGTGAGGGTTTATTTTACCAGGTGACCAATGGAATGGATGATAGATTCGGCATGTTCAACTGCCTTCATTAACAGGTGGATGATTTGTATAGCAAGTAAAGTTTTCATGATGGTTGCGATTTGTTGATTCAAAAGTGCAAACAGAATGGATTTTTTGCTATAGTTATTAGGCGAAGCGGACCAAAGTTCCGGTAAACGGCAGAAAATTACCGATGAATAAGCGGTGAAAATGGAGCAGCATCGGTAAAAATTGCGAGCCGGCATTAAATATTAATTAATTTACTTAAGCAATTCCAAACAACGATTGCACTGACACGATATAGTCATGTAAGTTCATCACAAATGCCCCTGGTTATAAGTATTACCTATATCTTTAGGTGCCTTATTAATATTAAATATGAAAAAAACCTTATTACTATTTCTATCCATTTTAACGTTCAACATTGCTAACGCCCAATTTAAACTCATTGCCGAAGGGCCGGTATTTAAAGAACCGGAAGAAGGATTTGCCAAAATTTTACAAATGAAGAATGGCAACACCATGTTCATTTGCATTACTGTTAAAGATGGAATAAACGTTGTTGTTTACAATCCATCCCATCAGCAAATTGCCCAAACAAATATCGAACCTGCATATGGTAAATCAGATAAAGGCGGCATCGAAGCTATTTTTGAACTTAACGGAAATGTGGTTTTGATGATAAGTAAAGCTGTTTCCAGGACACCTACTCTATATCGTCTTATTATCGATGCTCAAAACGGTACTTTAAAGGACGAGCAAAAAATTGCCGAATTGAAAAAGGTTAGCTTTTTTGAAGGTTATGCCATTGGTTTTGGCGGCGTACCTTTGCCTGATTTTTTTGTAAGGAAAGATCCCAATAGCGATAATTATGCCGTTGCGATGTTTAATAGTTTTGAATCTGAAAGAAGCAAACGGATAGAAATTGTTAGCTATGGAGCCGATAACAAAGAAACTGGACGTGCTTTTTATACCTCGCCCGAAGAAAAATACAAGTACATGCGCTATGTAGACATGGCCGTAATTGGAAGCGAAAAAGTATGCGTTTTATCTTATGCGTATAATACCAGGAACAGCGGCGGCAAAGAGAGCGAATTAATTATGGCTAACCTCGATAGAGGTTCGACTACAGTAAGCCTTACCGAACTTGGTTTTTCAAAAGATCTTATAGTTGATTATGGGATTACACGCTATGATCCGGTTGTTAAATCGTTAATTTTGATAGCGCTTGTTAAAGAAAATAAACGTGACGATGGGTATACCCCAATTTTGGCTTTTATAAATCCCTTCGAAAAGAAAATTAACCGCACGAATATTTTAACGCCGCCCGACAGGCTTAATGAATATTCAAAAAAAGGTTTCAGGGGCTTGCCGCAAAATTTATTTATAAATGACGATGGCACATTTACAGTTGTTTCGGAAGAAATGGCGATACGTATTTCAAAGTATTCATCAAGCACCGCCATTGGCGATGTAGCTGTTGTCAATTATACCAAAACAGGCGAACCATCAAGCAATTTTCTTATTCGTAAAAGTCATATATTATATTCAAGTGGTTTAGCACCTTTTTACCTTTCGCATCGCGAAGGCCGGGCACAAACCCTGGCTAAGGGCAACCAGTTTAAATCGTTTGCTTATTTAGATGGTAAAATCAAAAACTATATTTTATTTAATGACACCGAACGCAATAACGAAAACCAAGCGAGCGGTAGCCTGGTAGATGTGCAAGGTGTAAGCGATTGCGACGGATTTTATTATACACTTACAGGTCCCGACGCTATACTTAAAAGAGATTACGTTTTTGGTGACCCGGCCGGTAAACACGACCATAACCTGGGCTTATTCTCGATATCAGATTACAACCGTAAAAACAACATATATGTCACCCTTGAACTATCAAAAGAAAGCGGGAAAAAAGGAGTGAAAGTTGTTTGGTTACAACCATAAAGTAAAGTTTTAATAATTAAAAAAAAGGTGGAATTTAATCTTCACCGCTTTTTATGTAATTACGTTTTCAGTTCATCTGCACATCCGTAATCTGCACATTTGCACATCTATCTACTTCCCTTCCATCAACGCATACACTTCCTGCATATAAATGGCCTCATCCATAGCTGCCTGAAAATCATCCCACTCATCAATGCTGAAGGTAAATTGTACATCGTTTACCGGTGTACGCATTACCATACGCTCTTCCCCATCCGGAAACGGGAATGTATAGTTTGCAAAATCAAGCTCCTGCGTAAAATCCCTGAATTGTACAAACTGTTCGGGCGAAAAACTCAGGATAAGGTTATTATTCCATATAAAAACACAACGGCACTCCGCGCAACGGCTAATCACCGATGCGCCTACCTGGCTTAATACTTTTGCGTCGCACATAGGTATGTAATTTAAATTGGCGCCTGCCCGGTAATAAAGCCAAACAGCATTTATTGCAGAGCAGGACTTTATATTTTAAACTGATTTTTCAACGTAATCTGCAATTATTTTGCGGGCTTCGGCTTTGTTTTTTCCGGTATCCCATTTCTCTTTTGCCGATTGAGCAGCCAGTTCAAACAACCTTTCGAACAGCATTTTGCCATCTACTTTCCCTTTTAGTTTAAGGGCTCCCGGCCCGGCATAAACCTCATCCCATACCGTGCGAACGGCTGTCCAGTAAGGTTGTTGAGTTTTCCACCATTTTTGGGCGAAAGCAAATTTGGCTTCATCGGCTTTGGTAAACTCCTCATAACCTTTTTCGCGGACCAGCAGTTTATCACCATCGGCACCTCGGATTATCTTTTGATTGTCCTGCTCAAACATCCAGCCATTGTCAGTTAAATAAATGCAGTTACCACGATGCAATACATTATAATCGCTGCGTTTGGTAAATTCACGACGAGGCAATGGAGAATCGCATTCGCTATGCCATTCATGACGGCCATCCACATGTACCCAGGTGCCGATACTTTCATACCGCGGACTATCATCTACCTGGAAAACTTTTTGAACCCAGCGGCCTTTGGTTTCGGCAGGGCTCAGTTTTATTTTGTTCCAGGCGCTGCTTTTATCAAACCTAAGCAGGCCTGGCTCTTCATATACCCAATCCTCACGCCAGTGTTTTATTACCGAAGTATCACCGGTTACCAGGATATGCTGTATCACTATTTTTTTAAGGGATTCCTGTTCTACAGCCGCCCATTCATAACCGTAAGCATGGTATTGCTGATGGTTTTTATAAGCGGTATCCGGCGAAAATGTTTCTGCATAATCAAAAGTAACTTTATAAAAACCACCCAAAGCCAATATCGCCTTACGATCCTGCTCAAACTTGGTTTGCGCACTTATTAACGTGGTTTGAAACATACCGAGCAGTGTGGCGAGGTAAAGAATTTTTTTCATGGAGAATTGTTTATTTGACCTGATATGAAGAACAAAAGCAAAGTAAAACCTTATTTAGAATAAATCCAAATAAAAATAATAATTAATAAAGGTCACCTGTAAATCTCACGTGGATGCTCAGTATGTATAAAAAGTTGCAGAACCTATTTCTCCGAAACCAATGGTATAGAAAGATAATTTCCTGAGCGAGTGTAGCTTATTCTCTATAACTACAAATCCCTACCGCAATTAACAGCCGTTTAGGCTTCGTGGCGTTCCATTTTATGGTACTGTGGCAAATGGTGCCAGGGTTTGGTTGGTCTATCAGCCGGAAACCCGTATTTTTCACGATAAGCTTTTCGCTCGGCTGTAAAATGCCACCAGCGTTTACTCTCGTCCTTATGCTTAATATAGTGGGCTAATAAGCGATATGAATCCTCCACACATGGATCGGCCCAGGCGCCGCAATGTTTTTCAAAAGCATTAAAAAGTTCTACAGGATCTTTATCTTCTAATTGCTTTAACGAATAATAACCTTGCTCTATCAGCTCGGTGGCAAAATTTATGCCCAATGAGGGGATACTTTGAAATTCAATCAGCGCGCCTATCTCTTTCGCTCTTTGAGCCGGAGTTTCTAATATAGATGCAATTTCATCAGGCGCATATTCGGGCAGCTGATTTATTCTTATCTTTTGTTTTTTTAATAATGCCTTTTCCAGGCTGGTTAGTCCCAGATTGATATTCTTTTTCATGTGCTAAATAACTAACTTACGCAAAAAGCGAAATCTTACAGAGATCGGGTTCAAACCCATTTCTATAAATTATGAACAAATGGTTAAATAAAACAAAATAGCCATTACTTTCGTATAAAGCACTTTAACTATTTATTTGAGCTTGAAATTTACAAAACAAATCGTAACCGGTAGCACTCAAACATCGAAACTTTTGTCGATGATCTTTTTGTTGTTCATGCATCTGCAAGGGTTTGCAGCATCGCATCCCGAGGTTGACAGCATTAAAAATTTACTGACGATAGCAGCACTCCACCAAAAAAAGCCAGATACCTCTACCATTAACACGCTGAACAAGCTGGCAGCAAACTATTTTAAATCCAATCCGGATAGTGCTTACTATTATGGGCAAAAGGGCATTGAACTATCCCGGAAAATTAAGTACCGCGCGGGTATCGCTAACGGATTACTGGAAACCGGTCATGTAAATTATTTTAAAGGCAAATCGGTACAGGCCAAGCAAAACTTCGATGAAGCCATTGCGCTGTTTAAAAGCCTTAATGATAACAAGGGGCTCAGCAGATGTTATATTTCATACGGGCGCATGTACAATTTGCTCGCCGAATACAAATTGGCATTATACTATTTAGACATGGCACGTTTAATATGCCTACGTAATAATGATGAAGCCACGTTAACCGATTGCTATAAAAATATTGGTATAACCTATTTCAGCAGGGGGCAGCTTTCAAATGCACTTGACTTTTACTACAAAGGGCTTTTTATCGCCTTGAAAAACAAATACGTTACCACCTCTGCAGAGATTTATAATAATATTGGCGTGGTGCTACAAAACATGGAAGTGTATCCAAATGCGCTTGAATATTTTAAAAAAGCTGTACAGGTATTTGAAACCACCAACAACAAGCAGGCTATAGGCACTATAGATGAAAACATTGGCGAAGTATTGCTTGCACAAGCTAAATATGATGAAGCTATAGGTTATTTATTCAAATCGATAATAATTGCTAAACAACAAGATGACAAAGACGGACTGAGTTCTGTTTATACCGATCTTGGCTTATGCTATGCACACAAAAACCAAATGAAGCTGGCAATAGCCTATCTTGATACTTCGCTGCAAATAGCAACCAGTTTTAAAATTGTATACAACCAGGCTTATGCATCAAATGGCTATGCAACTGTATATAATTTGATAAAAGATTACAAAAACGCCTATAAATATGCTATTCAAGGCGAACAATTTGCGATTAAATTGGGTAATATATCGGTACGATCAAACGCAGCATTACAGTTAAATAAGGCAATGGCCGGCTTAGGTAAGTTTGAAGATGCCAACCGCCTTTTAAATGAATACATTGCCCTTAAAACTCAAATTAATGATAACGAAAGCATCCAAAAGCTTACCTCTTACAATTACGAACTTGGATTTGCCGAAAAAAAACGCCAGTTAGCCCAGCAGCAGCATGAACGCGACCTGATATACCAACAGAAAATAAAAAGTCAGCGCCTTATAAATGCTATATTCTTAATTATTATCCTGGCAATGATAGTTACCGTTGGCATTTATTACCGACAAAAACGCAAACAGCAAAAGATAAATGCCCTGCTTGAAGACAGGAACCATGAAATATTGCAACAAAAAACCAATATTGATGACCAGGCCGAGAAATTAAATGACCTTAACCATTTAAAGGACCGCCTTATTTCTATTTTGGCGCATGACCTGCGCGCTCCCCTGAGCACTTTACGTGGCCTGTTTGATTTACTGCAGGATGATAGCATTAGTCACCACGAATTATTGGAGATGATACCGGGGGTATTGAAAAAGCTGGAATATACATCCGACTTTTTGGATACTCTGCTGTTTTGGATCAATAGCCAGATGGAAAACTTTGATGCTTCTGTAAAAAACTTTTCTATAAAGGAGCTGGTTAGCTTTGAAATTGATAGCTATCATGAGCAGGCCTTATTAAAAGGCATTACCCTGGTCGATAGCATCCCTAATGCCCTATCGGCCTGGGCCGATCCCAATTCCATCCGCATAGTTATCCGTAACCTAATCACCAATGCCTTAAAGTTCTCGCGCGAAAATGATATCATCGAGATCTCTGCCTGGCAGGAGGATGATCAAAAACTTACTGTAAAAGTAAAGGATACCGGAGTAGGCATGCCTGTTGAGCAGCGCGAAAAACTTTTTAAAGGTAAGGTGAACAGTAAAACCGGTACCAAAAATGAATCGGGTACCGGTATGGGTATGCTATTTTGTAAGGATTTGGTTGAACGCTGTAATGGTAAAATATGGGTTGCCAGTGAGCCGGGCGTTGGTACAGAATTTATGTTTACGGTGCCGGTGGCGGCGGTTGGTAACCCAGTGGTAGTTTAGATAAAATAACAAAAAAGCCTTTCAAGTTTAAAACTCAAAAGGCTTTTCAAATCATCTGCATATCTGCAGTTTATTTCATCAGGTTGATAAAATCATCAAACAAGTATCTTGAATCGTGCGGACCAGGTGATGATTCCGGGTGGTATTGTACCGAGAATGCTTTTTTATCTTTTACACGGATACCTTCAATTGATTGATCGTTAAGGTTTACGTGAGTTATCTCTACCTTATCAGATGCGCGTACAGCCTCGGGCACTACACCAAAACCATGATTTTGCGAGGTTACCTCGCAATGGTTAATGATGATATTTTTTACCGGGTGGTTTAAACCACGGTGACCATTAAACATTTTTTTGGTTGGAATATCATTGGCCAAAGCCAGCAACTGGTGACCTAAACAAATACCAAACATTGGTTTATCGGCAGCTAAAATTTCCTTTACAGTAGCAATAGCGTAAGGCATAGCCGATGGATCGCCGGGGCCGTTTGATATGAAATAGCCACTTGGCGCAAAATCTTTTTCCATTTCTTCGAACGAAGTTTTTGCAGGAAAAACCTTGGCGTATACATCACGATCGTCAAAATTGCGCAGGATATTCTTTTTAACGCCCAGGTCAAGCACGGCTACACGGTAAGCCGCCTTCTCATCACCAAAGGTATAAGTTTCTGTAGTTGATACCTGCGATGAAAGCTCAAGGCCATCCATTGAAGGGACTTCGGCAAGTTTGGCTTTAAGTTCTTCAATATCCAAAATTTCCGAAGAAATGATGGCATTCATCGCACCCTTATCGCGGATGTGACGAACAATCTGGCGGGTGTCTACATCAGAGATACCTACTATATTTTGCGCCTGGAAATAATCCTGGATAGATTCATTGGCCTGTTTACGGCTGTAAGCAATGTTATAATTTTTACAAACCAAACCCGAGATCTGGATATTGCCAGATTCAACTTCGTTATCGGCAATGCCATAATTACCAATGTGAGCATTGGTGGCAACCATTATTTGCCCAAAGTATGATGGGTCGGTAAAAATTTCCTGGTAGCCGGTCATGCCTGTATTAAAACAGATCTCGCCGGTTGTAGTACCAATCTTTCCGGCGGCTTTACCGTAAAAAACGGTTCCGTCGGCTAATAAAAGTACAGCCGGTAATTTGGTGAAGTAAGTCATTTAGCAAAAAAATTGAATGGATTATTAAATCGGATCGCCTGGTTCAAAGCCCCGTGAAAACTGATAGAAATATTGAAGTAAGGAACTTCCGGATTCACGGTGCAAAAGTAGAAATTTATTTCGGATTTGAGATACCGGATTTCGGATTTTTTATTTTTTTGAGTGTACCTATATAAATTGCAAATCAAAATTAAATAAATCCGAAATACCAATTCCGAAATCCGAAATTAATAATTCTACCTTTGTGCTTTCTTTAATACAATTATATCTATGTCTGTAAACAAAGAAGTTAAAAGGATCACCACGCATATACTGCAGGAGATGAAAAATCGTGGCGAAAAAATTGCCATGCTTACCGCCTATGATTACTCCATGGCGGCTATTGTTGATGATGCCGGTATGGATATTATTTTGGTAGGCGATTCGGCTTCCAACGTAATGGCCGGGCACGAAACTACGCTGCCCATAACGCTTGACCAGATGATATACCATGCCTCTTCGGTGGTGCGCGCTGCAAAACGTGCGTTGGTGGTAGTCGATCTGCCCTTTGGCTCTTACCAGGGTAACTCAAAAGAAGCGCTAAATTCCTCTATTCGTATCATGAAAGAATCGGGAGCGCATGGAGTTAAAATGGAGGGTGGCGTAGAAATTGCTGAATCCGTTAGCCGCATACTTACTGCAGGTATACCTGTTATGGGGCATTTAGGTTTAACGCCTCAGTCTATTTATAAATTTGGCACATATACTGTACGTGCAAAAGAAGAAGTGGAGGCTCAAAAACTGAGAGAAGATGCTTTAAAATTACAGGAGTTAGGCTGCTTTGCTATTGTACTGGAGAAAATACCGGCCAAACTTGCCCAGGAAGTAAGTGAAAGTGTACAGATTCCCATTATAGGTATCGGTGCCGGGCAGTGCGATGGACAGGTTTTAGTGATACATGATATGCTGGGTATTAATAACAACTTTAAACCTCGTTTTTTACGCCAGTATGCCAATTTATACGAACAAATGAACGGTGCTTTTAAAAATTACATAAAAGATGTAAAATCGAAAAGTTTTCCGAACGATAAGGAACAGTATTAAATGGGCAGATTTCAGATTTGCAGATATGCAATTTTTGAAATTAAAGACAAATCCGAAATCGAAAATCCCAAATCCGAAATATAAATATGGCGCGCCCAGAGTTTAATTATACAAGTTACGATATTACCGATGTAGATATCCTTTATGAGGACAACCATCTTATCGCCATAAATAAGCGTGCCGGGGATATTGTGCAGGTGGATGATACCGGTGATGAATCGCTGGATGATAAGGTAAAAAAATACATAGCAAAAAAATACAACAAACCCAATGGGGCTTTCTTAGGTGTAGTACACCGGCTTGACAGGCCCGTAAGCGGTGTTATACTTTTTGCAAAAACCAGCAAAGCTTTGGAGCGCATCAATAAAATGTTCAAAGGCCGCGAAATGCACAAAACATACTATGCCGTTGTACGCAAAAAACCATATCCCGAAGCCGGTACTTTAATACATTGGCTGGTTAAAAACCCGCAGAAAAATGTAACCAAAGCTCATGATAAAGAAGTGCAGGGCAGCCAGCGGGCCGAACTTAGCTACAAATTGGTTGGCGAACTTAATGGCTATTACTTAATTGAGGTTGACCCCATAACCGGCAGGCCGCACCAAATAAGGGTGCAGCTTTCAACTTTAGGCACCCCTATTGTTGGCGATAATAAATACGGTTATCCGCGTGGCAGCCTGCGCAAAAGTATCTGCCTGCATGCACGTAGGTTAACCTTTATACACCCTGTTAAAAATGAACCCGTTGAAATTGTTGCCCCGGTTCCGCACGATGGTTTTTGGGAGAAGTTTGAAGGGATGATGATTGGGTAATCTGGTTAATAGGCCTGTATCAATACTTCAGTAGGAATTTTCAGGTTATTATGCAAAAGTCTTATCATTTCTAATGAAAGCTTCCTTTTTCTATTAAGTATTTCACTTGCTCTGCTTTTAAGCCCTATTACTTTTGCCAGATCATTTTGATTATAACCCATCTGATCCATTCTAAATTTTATAGCTTCAATAGGGTCTGGAAAGTCAATTGGAAAATGCTCATCCTCATACTTTTCAATTAAAATCCCTAAAACTTCGAGCTCATCGCCATCTTCTGAACCTTTTTGGGCATCAAATATCAATTCAAGCCTTTCTAAAGCCTGTTGATAATCGTTTTCATTTTTAATAGGTTTTATAGTCATGATGATTAGATTTTTGTAGCGTCTATTTTATCATATTCGGAGTGGGTTCCAATAAATCTAACCCAAACCATTTGATAATTATAGCTTATCTTCACAATTAAACGGTAATTATTCCCCTTAATATTAAATACAATTCTGTTATCCTGTAAAATACTCGCACTTGGATATTCCTTCTTAATATCGTTCGGGTGTTGCCATTCACTGTTACTTGCTTCCTGGAACCAGGCCTTCAATTGTTGCTGACAGTCTGGATGTATCTCCCAAAAATCTCTAAGTATTTTCTTTGCTATAACCCTCAAAGCATTTTCTTTAAACAAATATAATAAAAAGTTCCCGAATTGGGAATTTATTATTTTTATTGCGGCATTGAAATATTCTCACAACCCTTTCACTACTTCCCAAATCCGCTCATCCACCAATACACCTTCACTTAAACTCTTTGTGCGGGTTTTAATGGTATTTTCTCCCGGATAAGATATCGATCCGTCTTCGTGCTCGGGGGTGCTTGTTTTAGTATAAGCAATAATCTCTTCAATGAGTGCCGCGGTTTGTTCATCCCCCTTAGGTTTTATGCAGACAAAAACCTGCGATACGCCCGATTCTGCGCCGCTTTTGGTGATTTTAGCCGTAGAATTACCCCCACTTAAAATTGTAGCCAAAAGATCGAGAACTAAAGACAGGCCAGATCCTTTCCAGAAACCAACCGGCAATAACCTTTCTGATTTAAGTATGGCAGCGGCATCTGTACTTAAGTTACCTTTGTTATCATAACCACCAGGCAGAGGCAGGGTTTCATTATTTGATTTGTACTGCTGTAATTTACCTACAGCATATTGGGATATGGCCATATCCAACACCACATGCCCCCCTTTACGCGGCACAGCTATAACGAGTGGATTATTCCCTAAACGCGGATCAAGGCCACCCCAGGGCGGCAGGTTGGCAATGGTATTGGTGAAGCAGATCCCGATACACCCCGCTTCGGCAGCCTGCCAGCCATAGGTACCACCACGCATCCAGTGGTTAGTGTTTTTTATAGCTACGCAGCTTATTCCATTCTCTTTTGCCAGGGTAATTGCCCTGTTCATACAAAAAACAGCATTCAATATTCCTGGTCCGTAATTACCGTTCCATTGTTCTATCGCACCAAAACCACCCTCTTTTGTTGGTTCCAGATCCGGCTTTACAAAACCATCTTTTACATGCCCTACAAAAACCGGGAACCGGTTAAGTCCATGCGTATATACACCATCCCGGCTATTACCTGCAAAAATGGCAGCACATTGTTCAGCCTTGTCATTCGTAAAATTCAGGCTTAGCAAAACACGATTAAATTCGGCTTTGAGTTGGTGAAAAGGGATACGCATATTTTTAAATTAAAAAATCAAAAGTAAAAATCCTTTCGCATTAATGCCATTGCAATTCGCCCTGATCATACATCTATAATCTTCATTTACAAAATCAAATTTGTACCTTGCCCTGGCAGCATGCGGGGGTATGTAATATTTTTTTATTAAAACAGTTATAAATGAATCCTGATAGCCAACTAATAAGCAGGAATTTTTATTTTTGCGACGACGTTCAATGAAAAACAAGCTCCCATTACTTTTTATACTTGGTTTAGTTACGATTAACCTGCTCAGCAATTCATGTAAAAAGGAAAATAGCAGCAATATCCCCCATCTACTAACTACCGGTGTTTGGCAACTGGCCTCTATACAGGTTTACAATTATGTGGGCAATGCGCAAACAGGCGATCCGGATACTTTAAATACCGACTGTGACAAAACACAGTTTTTCACCTTTAAAACAGACAACACCTGTTCATACACCAATTTTGATTGTCTTGACCAAACCTCAACCGGTACATGGACGCTTACCGAAAACAAGTTATATTTTAATTCGGATATGGTTTGCACCGATACAATTGCAGGTGGCGGTACCAGTACAGTTACACCGTTTAAAAACACACAAATATCTAACCTGGGCAGTTACTCTATGGTGTTGCAAACCGGTGATGTAGAGCCTAATTATTCGTCGACCAAAAGGCGGCAGATAGTACGATATGGATTTGTAAGGCAAAATGCAACAACAAATACTAATTAAAATGCGTAAAAATTTATATTTGGACTATAGATTGACCAGTTCATTACTTAATTACCGGGAGCATAAAAACACTACCGGTACCTTCATAACCTTTTGAAAAAGCATAAACTTTAATGAAGAAACGAATTGCTATTTTTGCTTCAGGTTCAGGATCAAACGCTCAAAAGTTAATGGAGCATTTTAAACGCAATCCCGAAGCCGAAGTTGTTCTGATACTCACCAACAACCCACAGGCTTACGTATTACAGCGTGCCGACAATTTTGAAGTGCCATCGCACATATTTACCCGCCATGAATTTTTTGAAACCGACGACGTGATTCGCCTGTTAAAAAACCTACAGGTTGACCTCATTGTATTGGCTGGCTTTTTATGGCTGATCCCTGGATCCTTACTCAAGGCATTCCCCAACAAGATCATCAACCTGCACCCTGCCCTGCTACCCAAATACGGGGGGAAAGGCATGTATGGCGATCACGTGCATAAAGCCATTATGGAGGCAAAAGAAGAAGAAAGCGGTATCACCATCCATTTTGTGAACGAGCAGTTTGATGAAGGCGAAATTATTCATCAATCGAAATTTAAAATAGAGTCGGGCGATAACCTGGAGATGATAAAATTCAAAGGTCAGCAACTGGAACACTTACATTTCCCCAAGGTGGTTGAGGCATTATTGAAGAAGATGAAGAGCTAACACGATTTTCAGGATTGATAGGATTTTTTTGCTGTTGCGTTCGCAACAGGTGAAACAGTAAAAAATTACATCTATTTAACAATCAATAGATTGCGGATTGTCATATTTTACAAACCGCAACAAAACCGCAACAGTAGAAGGCTAAGTCCAGGCTATCGGTGTAATTAAATTGATCTTTGTACAGAAATCTTCCCCCAATCAAGTCTTGATACTTGATACTAACTACTTGATACTAATTCAAATACTCCTTCGGTATGGGATTATCCTTCCGTTCTCCATCAAAAAACCAGGCCAGAATCCAGAATCGGGTGCCATCGTTAAATAGTTCAATACTGTTGATTCCGCGCTCAATCACAGGTCCGTTTTTAGTATTGCGCGATTCGTAGGTGCTGAACACATGAAAGATGCTGCCAAATTTTTCAACCTTGCGGGATATTTCTCTTTCATCAAAACCATCGCGTGATAACGAAGCGTCCGACCGGCGGTGATACTCCTTCAGGGTCATGTAAGCGAACCGCTGTTTCCCCTGCTTATCAATATATCCCGAACCTACACGAGCATCGGCTATATGCAGCAGGCTATCGCGCTCATAGCTAATCTTTCCCCCTTTTTCCACCGTCACCACATCGTAATATGCCTTCATGATGCCATCAAGGGTATTTACGTTATCGCCATATTTGGTGGTTACCTGGGCCTGGGCTGATTGACAAACCACGGTTAAAACAACAAGGCTTATTATCAAATACACCTTTTGGACCGCCGATGGTTTAGATTGGGTTAATACAGTGCGAATCATGATGATAGGTTTTAATAAATCACTCTAATTTATTAAAACTTATCCTATTTTAAAATCCTTGTTCCTTCTTCCCTTAAAAATTAGCATTCACAGATACCCCATATGTACGCGGGTTACCAAGGTAAATTGCTCCAAAATCATAGGCGTGGTCAATAGCTTTTTGTCATTGATATTACTTTCCTAAAAAACAAGCCGATGTTTTGGTATCGAGGCTAACCCGCGCCTTAAAATTTACCCTATCAAAATGTAGTTTATTCGTTTAACATATACTTATCAACGCCATCGGCAGGTTTCCAGTCGCTGCTAGGTTCATAGTAATGCCACAGTAGTGCCGACACTTTTTTTATTAGTAAACCAGCTTCATTACCGGGGCCCCAGCTTTGATCGGTATTATGATTGGTTATAATAGAGAATACATAGTCGCCATGCGGCGCGTTCACCAATACTATTTCCGATCTGGATTCGTCAACCGCACCTTGTTTGGATATGGTATGTACATATGGCGGAATCTGCGACAACGCATGCTCATCCCAATAAATCCGGCCCATGTTGCGGTACATGCGTTCACTTGCTGCCTCGCTAATTGCCCTGCCCTGCCTTATCATGGTAAACAGGCGGCACATTTCATAAGGTGTACTTACCCCCCAGCCATAAACTTTGCGAATGGCCTCGCGACCGGCTACCCTTGAATTTACCCGCATTACCTTAAAACCATTTTGCTGCAGCCAGTTATTAATATATTCGCCGCCAACCAGCTTTTGCAACCACAGGCTGGCGGTATTATCACTCATGGTTATCATTAACATAGCTACCTTACTTAGCTGTATGGTGTCTTTATCCTTAAAGGATCCCAAAATGTCTTCCCCGGCATATAAAAGCGAATCGCGGTAAGAAAGTTTCTGGTTATATTTTAATTCGCCCTTTTCTATTTTATCCATCAAACCACATTGAATACTCACCTTGATCATGCTGGCTGTTGGGAAAAGCGTATCGGCATTTATGGCAGCCGTTTTACCGGTTTTAAGATTTTGAACATAGATGCCAACCTGCCCGTGAAAGCCTTTTATTGCATCCTGCAATTGGGCGGTAAGTTTTTTATCTGTTTGGGCAAAGGTGGCGGTGGTAATGAATATGAAAAGGATGAGAAGTTTGAATTTCATGTGGATGGAACTTTTATTTATCAAATGCAAAATACTTAGTAAAATCAAATATTCGTATCTTTATCATATGGAAATTCAAAAAGTCATCAATATTGATCAGGATATTTTAGGTGGGCAGCCCGTTTTTGCGGGTACCCGTGTACCCGTTGAATCACTTTTTGATCATTTAGAAGCCGGCATTTCTTTGGATGGTTTTCTGGATGATTTTCCATCTGTTACTAAAGAACAAGCTGTTTCACTTTTAGATATCGCCAACAGATTAGTTACTTCAAAAGATATAGCCAAACTTTATGAAGCTGTTGCTTGACGAAAACCTACCTAAAAAACTCAAACTTGATTTCCCTGATCACGAAATTTATACAGTGACCGATAAAGGCTGGAACGGAATAAAAAACGGGGAGTTACTAAAGCTGTTGATTCAAGAAAATTTTGATGCGTTGTTAACCTTTGATAAAAACCTTCAGTACCAACAAAATTTCAATAAATATACCATTCGGGTATTTGTATTTTCGGCACCAATCAATACCTATCAGGAGCTAACAAAACTCACTCCGCAAATAAACGGATATTTTAGAAGAACAAGTTCTGCACCGATTCTTGCTTTTAAACCTGTTATTATTATTTCATAAAAAAAATCATCTGAAATTTAGGATATCTAAACGTTTATATCTTTACACGTCAAATGAAATACCTACGCTGGCTTCTATTCCCCTTCTCGCTCACTTATGGCCTCGTTGTTATCATTCGTAACTGGTGTTATGATGCAGGCGTTTTCAAAAGCCGGGCGTTTAATTTGCCGGTTATTGTTGTAGGCAATCTTGATGTGGGTGGCGCAGGTAAAAGCCCGATGACAGAATACCTGGTACGCCTCTTTAAGGATAAGTATCAACTGGCAACGCTTAGCAGGGGGTATGGCCGTAAAACCAAAGGTTTTTTGATTGCAGATACTATTCCTAACGCATCGGCAATTGGAGATGAACCTGCTCAATTCAAAAGTAAATTTCCGGATGTTACTGTTGCTGTTTGCGAAAAGCGTGTTGAAGGAATTGAACAGCTTAAGTATAAGCATAACATCATAATTTTAGATGATGCCTATCAGCACCGGGCACTTAAACCGGGTTTTAGTATTTTATTGGTTGATTACAGCCGGGTATATGAACCACATTTGTTATTACCCGCCGGCAATATGCGTGAACCCTTTAGCGGCCGGGAAAGGGCGAATATCATCATCATCAGTAAATGCCCGGCTACGCTAACCGATGAAGAACAAACCCGGATCAGCAAACGCATAAAACCCTATCCATACCAATCTTTATTTTTTACATCAATAAGTTACCTGCCCTTGCGTAACATGGAGGGTTCAAATGTTTACCATACTATTGATGAGCATACAACTGTGTTCCTGCTTACCGGTATTGCCAATCCGGAGCCATTGTTATCACATTTAAAAAAGCTAACTCCGCACATCAATCACCATAAATATCCCGATCATCACCAGTTTAGCTTAAAAAATATCAGTAAACTTGCCGATGATTTTTTTGCCTGCACATCACAAAAAAAGATAGTTATAACAACAGAAAAGGATGCGCAGCGTTTAGGGGAACAGGAATTGCTTTCGGCTATAAAAAAGCTCCCTATTTTGGTGCTACCTATAGGAATTAGTTTTTTAAATAAGAGCCGGCAGCAGTTTGATAATTTAGTAACAACATATGTTAGACAATATTGAAAGCACCGCCCGGTATATAAAAAACCGTATTGGCGATTTTGAACCCGAGGTGGGTATTATTTTAGGTACGGGCCTGGGTGGCCTGGTTAAAGAAATAGTTGTTGAAAAACAACTGATGTACTCCAACATACCTGATTTCCCTATCTCGACACTGGAGTTTCATTCGGGTAAATTAATATTTGGTACACTGGGCGGCGTAAAGGTTGTGGCTATGCAGGGCCGTTTACATTATTACGAGGGTTATAACATGCAGCAGATAACCTTCCCTGTTAGGGTGATGAAATACCTGGGTATTAAAACCCTGTATGTATCAAACGCCAGCGGATCATTAAACCCTGATTTTAAAAAAGGCGACCTGATGGTTATTGCCGATCATATCAACCTGCAGCCGCAAAACCCGCTTGTAGGCCGCAATTATGAAGAGCTTGGTCCGCGTTTTCCGGATATGAGTCAACCCTACCAGCGCGCGCTTATTGATAAAGCTTTAAGTATTGCAGCGACAAACAATATAACCTGCCATAAGGGAGTTTATGTTGCTGTAACCGGCCCTAATTTAGAAACCAAGGCCGAGTACACCTATTTAAGAATCATAGGCGGCGATGCGGTTGGGATGAGTACGGTGCCCGAAGTTATTGTTGCAAACCATATGGGGATACCTGTATTTGCTATATCCGTATTAACAGATGAGGGTTTTACAGAAGTGCTGGAATCCGTATCGGTTGAAGACATTATAAGAATAGCCGAAGAGGCCGAGCCCAAACTGACCCTGATCTTAAAAAATCTGATAGCTGGTAATTAATGCGTAAAAAGCTAAAATATATTTTATTATTACTGATGTGCTTTTGCGCGCACACGGTTTTTGCACAATATGGCCAGATAAACCGTGCAAAACCACTGTCAACGCGGGATACTGTCAAAGCAACACGAAAGGTTAGCGACGATGAACTGCTGGATAGTTTACGTAAAAAAGAAGATAATAAAAAAGATTCGATTGTTTTTAGCTCCAAATTTATCCGGGTTACCATGGAACGGTTCCTGAGCGACAGTACACAAACCTTCGCGCTTGATACAGGTATATATAATTTTGAAAATTACAGCCCGCTGCTTGATCCGCGTAACCCGCGTATCAGCTTGGGTTATACCGGGGTATCGCAAAGGAATTTGTTGTTTGAGCCCAGTAAAACTATTGGCTTTGACGCTGGTTTGCACGCCCTTGATGTGTATGCTTTAAGGCCGCAGGATATAAAATATTATAACGCGCGGGTAGCCTACTCCAACCTTACACTTTTCAACGGTTTTGGCAGCTCGGCCGAGCAGGTGTTTAAAATAATCCATACTCAAAACATCAAACCAAACTGGAATGTAGGCTTTAACCTCAATTTTAACGGCTCAAGGGGATTTTACAGCAGCAGCGGTATTTTGCAGCAAAATGTGAGCGATGTAAACGCCGCGCTATTTACCTGGTACCAATCACCAGGCAAGCGGTATAACCTGTTGGCCAACATCATATACAATAATTTAAAATCCCCGGAAACAGGCTCTATTCTTAACGATTCGGTTTATACAAGCACCGGCAACACCCTTTTTTTTAAAAACTCGGCGGCAGTACGTCTACCCAATAGCTATGAAAAATGGAATGATAAAAGCCTGTACATTAAGCAGTTTTATTATTTAGGCCGGATAGACAGCTTAAATAAAGGGAAAGATAATTCCAAGATATTACCCACGCAACGCATCGCCCATACCTTATTTTTACAAAACAGCAGTTATAATTACCTGCAAACCAACCAGCCGGATACCTATAATGTATTCCCTGATTATTATTTCATCAGTAACCGGTCAAGAGATTCGCTTGTAGTTACACATATTCAAAATGAATTTTCGTACAGTTTTTACCTCAGGAGTAAATCGGTAAAATTTGTAAAGAATGAACTTAAACTTGATCTTGGCCTGGTACATGACCTTTATCACTATGGGCAATATGTAAGCGATACCACCCTTAACCAATATGGCTACCAATACGTTCGCCAGGAAAGGGTTCAAAATAATACCTTCCAGGACATCACGCTTAAAGCAAAGCTAAGCTACCGTTTTAGCGATAGGATCGGTTTGGAAGGCGACCTGAGACAAATAGCACAGGGACGCGATTTTGGTGATTATTATTATGGCGCAAAACTTACCCTTGCCGGGGGCGCAAAAGCCGGTAAGATTATTTTAGAAGCTTACTCACAAAACAGCACGCCGCCTTTGATATATACCAACTGGATCTCGAACCACTACATTTTCCATAACAGTTTTAGCAATCAAAAAACTACCAGCGCATCATTTAACTACGTGAACAATCCATTACAGTTAGATATAAAAGCCGAGTATTTTTTGATAGCCAACTACCTGTATTTTACAGCACAGCCCGGTGGTAATGATGCTCACCCAGCCCAGTTGAGCAATGATATTAACCTGCTTAAAATTAGCATTGGCAAAAACTTAAGCTATCATAGCCTGCACTTTGATAATTATGTGGTTTACCAAAAAACAGATTACCAATCAACCTTGCGTACCCCCGAGGTTTATACTTACAGCAACCTATATTTCAGCAAAACCTTTTTTGATGTTTTAAAGTCGAATTTTGGGGTAAGCGTTCGTTATAATACCCCATATGTTGCGCCATCATACGCGGTGGGTATTGGCCAGTTTTATAACGGACCTGATATCACTTTTTCCTCGTACCCGGTTGCATCGGTGTATTTTAAAGCAACACTGCAGCGTACCAACCTATTCCTGATGTATGATTATGCCAACCAGGGCTTTCAAAGCAAGGGTTATTATACCGTTAACCGATACCCGCAACAAGACCACCTGTTGAAATTTGGCGTAAGCTGGACATTTTATCAATAGGTTCGTGGAGCGGGTTGCGAATGGTGTGTAAGTTGGGATGGTCATAAGCACACGAGGTTATCTTCAAACAATTATAGTGTTTGCTATGAGGTTCCAAACACCCGATCCCCGCACCCCGGAACACATATCCGATCAAGTTTTCTGTTTCTTCTTCTTGGCAGCCGGGAACAATACATTGTTTAATATCAACCGGTAACCGGCAGAATTGGGGTGCAGTTTCAAATCTGTTGGCGGGTCGCCTACAGCATGCTGAAAATCTTCGGGATCGTGACCGCCGTAAAAGGTCCACTGGCCTTTGCCGTATTCACCGTGAATGTAGCGGGCCTCGTTGGCTGTTTTCATTTCGCCCATGATAGTAACACCGGGTTTTAGCATGCTTTTGTTATAAGCTGTGGTAAGGCCCATAAAACCTTTGATCACCTTGTCATGATCCTGCGTGAGCATACTGGGAACAACATCCCATTTAGCCGAAAAATCAAACAGCGTAAAAAAATCATGCGGACGATCAACCTGCCGGGTAGTAGTTACATCGATATTACTGAACTGGTGCGACATGGGGTTCATATCCAGCGTAAAATTCTGAAAGGCGAAGGTTTGGCTAAAATCCAGTTTCGATTGCGCGTCCGGGTCGGCTGCATCACCGTCAAACATGCGCTCACAAATATCTGTATTAGCTGATGCCAGCGCGATGTCAAACGTATCGGTGCCCGAGCACATGGCAAACAAAAAGCCTCCACCCGCACAAAAATTGCGGATGTTTTTGGCTACAGCCAGTTTCATTTGCGATACCTTTTTAAAGCCCAACTTATGGGCAAGGGCTTCCTGTCCCTTTACATCGTCACTATACCATTGCGCAAATCTGAATGCGCCATAAAATTTACTGTATTGGCCGGTAAAATCCTCATGGTGCAGGTGCAGCCAGTCGTATTTAGGCAGGTCGCCTTTTATTACTTCTTCATCATAAACTACGTCGTATGGAATCTCGGCATATTTTAAAACCAGCGTTACAGCATCATCCCAGGGCAGCTTATTCTTGGGCGAATAAACAGCCATTTTGGGGGCCTTCTCCAGCTTAACCAGGTCCATATTTACCGATGGATCACTTACCTCGGTAATTATCTCGTTTACCTTGGCGTCGGCCAGTACCTGGTAACTTACCCCACGGATCTTGCATTCCTCCTCCATTTTTTGGTTGTACTTCATCATAAAACTGCCGCCACGGTAATTAAGCAGCCAGTCAACTTCCTCGCCATTCTTCAAGGCCAAAAAAGCGATACCATATGATTTCAGGTGATCCTTTTGCTCATCATCCATAGGGATGAGGATGGAGGCAGCTTTTAATATGGAGGGCGTCAAAGCTAAAAGCAGAAGGCTGAAAGCTAAAAGCCGAAAAGAATGTAAAAGGCGAAAGGCGAAAAGCAGGAAAATAGGTGAAAGGCGAAAGGTGAAAGGCGAAAGGTATTTTTTATATAGTTTATTATCCACTGTTCGGTTGTGCTTATTTATCAAATGTAACGAATAAACGGGTAAAAGTATTACGATGGGTTACTGTGATTAACTACAAATAAGTAATGCAATAAAAGCTTTCTGCCTCTCGCTTTAAGCCTTTAGTTCCTTTTACCTTTCGCCTTTTACCTTTCACCTCAAATCATTACCTTTGCCAACTGTTTTTAAAAAAACAAAGAAATGAGCAAAGCAATAATTAAAACTGAAAAAGGCGATATGACCGTAGAGTTTTACGATCAGGATGCCCCAAATACTGTAGCTAACTTTAAAAAATTAGCAAAATCAAACTTTTATGATAACGTTATTTTTCATCGCGTTATCCCTAACTTTATGGTACAAGGCGGCGACCCAACCGGTACCGGCGCTGGTGGCGCCGGCTACAAAATTGATTGCGAATTAACAGGCGATAATCAATACCATGATCGTGGCGTACTTTCAATGGCACATGCCGGACGCAATACAGGCAGCTCACAATTCTTTATTTGCCACAACCGCGCTAACACCGCTCACTTAGACCGTAACCACACTGTTTTTGGTAAAGTGATTGAGAATGTTGACGTGGTCGACGCTATCCGCCAAGGCGATAAAATTTTAAGCATCGAAGTAATAGAAGATTAAGTTATTGGTTGATTGAGTGAGTAGTTGATTAGGTTTAAAACTCAATCAACCATTCACTTAATCAACCTAATCAACCAATAAAAAATGAATTTACAAGGAATTGTAGCTGTATCGGGCAAACCGGGCTTGTGGAGAGCGTTAGCGCAAAATAAAACCGGTTATGTACTGGAAAGTCTTGATGCTCAAAAAACCAAACTGGTAGCCAACCTTTCAACCGCCAAATTAGCTGCATTAAGCGAAATCACCATTTTTGGTGTCGATGATGATATCAAACTTACGGACGTTTTTGAGCAAATGAAAACTGCCTCAAATATTCCTGATGCCAAGGCCGATGGTAAAAAACTAAGGACTTTTTTTTATGAAGTAGCACCGGATCATGATGAGGAGAAAGTATATGCCTCTGATATGAAAAAGATCATTTCATGGTTCCAGGTATTAAAAGATATGCCGCTTTTTAACGAAGCCGATCCAACCCAGGCACCTGCTGTAGCAGACGCTCCGGTTGCGGAAGAGCCGGTTGCCGAAGCTGTAACAGCTGAGCCCGAATCGGCGCCTACCCCAAAAGCAAAAGCTAAAAAAGCTACAAAAAAAGCCGAGTAATCGGCTTTTTGCTTTTCCCATTAATTATTTCCGACAGTCATTACGGTGCCTTGCAAATCCAATCTGTATAAGAGATTGCTTAGTGCCTCAATTACGGGTATTTTATTGAATTGGTTAACCTTATATCTTACGCATCCACCGCATCATATACAATAACCTTTTCCCAAAGATGGCTGCAGTTTTTAATAAACTCCAGGTGTATGGGGTGGGTTTGATAAGTGGCCTGTCCGGCAAGGTCGCTGAAGAACATTAGTTCTGATACTGCCCAGCTGTTATCAACCACGTCACGTTTTTCGGTACTGGCAACTACACCTACACGCAGCTTGCGCACAGTTTCAATTTTCGAAAGGGTTTTAAGACCAGCTATCAGCTTATCACGGTCTTCAACCGAGCCTGGGTTTTTAAGCCAGAAAAATACATGATGTATTACCGGCCATTCTTCTTTTGTTTGTACTAAAGGAAATGCAGATGCTGCTACTGTACCTGCGGCAAGGGTAACCGTTGTGGTTATAAATTTTCTTCTGTTTGAGGTGCTCATGGTAGGTTAAATAATGAGCGTTAAATTAGGAAGAATTATTTGAAATAATGATATCCTGCCGGATACCAAACACCTACCCAAACAGTCTGCAAATTACTTTCTTACAAACACTCCACCTGCTTGCACTTTTCATCAGCAAACTCAGGTTCAAAAGTGCTGTGGTTGATATCCAGGTGTTCCAGGCGATGACGAAGATCGTGCTTGATGCTGTCGAAATCGGCAATGGCTTCGGGTTTGATGACCAGGTGAGCGGTAAGGGCATTTTCGGTAGTACTTAACGCCCAAACATGCATGTGGTGCACATCAACAACCCCCTTGGCCTTCATGAGTTCAATTTTTATTTTTTCAAGGTCTATCTCCTTTGGTACGCCATCCATTTCAAGGCGCAGACTGTCTTTTAAAAGCCCCCAGGTGCCACGAAGTATCACAAAGGCTATGATAATACTCACAACGCTATCTATCCAATACTGGCCTGTAAAATAAATAATAACGCCAGATACAACTACCCCAAAAGACACAATGGCATCTACAGCCATGTGCAGGTACGCGCCTTTTATATTAAGGTCGGTATCTTTATCTTTTACAAATAACCATGCTGTAAGGGCATTAATACCAATACCTATAAAAGCTACCCAGGCCATTGTTCCGCCCGATACGGTTTCGGGATTCATGAAGCGCATCACAGCCTCATAAACTATGAAGCCTACAGCCACAACCAGGATCAGGGCATTAAAGAAAGAAACAATAATGGTTGATCGTTTATAGCCGTAGGTATATTGGCTATTAGCGCTCACCTTAGTCAATTTAAAGGCCAGCAGAGCTAAAGCCAATGAAGCAACATCGCTTAGGTTATGCCCGGCATCTGTTAATAACGACAGCGAGTGCGTTATAAAACCCGCAACAGCCTCCACAACCACAAACACCGAGTTTAATATAATACCGATGATGAATGCGGTGTTCAAATGATCTAACCGGGGGGCATGATCATGGTGATGATGACCGTGTGCATGTGAATGATCGTGACCTGACATAATAACAAAGATAGGGAAAATGATTTCAGATGTGCAGATATCAGATATGCGGATGTTTGTCTTAATCAAAAATTCATCTGAACCGGGATCAAGGAATTGTCACAATCATCTGCACATCTGAAATCCGAAATCTGCACATCTGCACATCTATTCATGATGATACGGCTCGCCCTTCATTATTGTATAAGCGCGGTACAACTGTTCAACAAAAAACAGGCGGACCATCTGGTGTGAGAAGGTCATCCTCGACAGCGAGATCTTATCGTTTGCCCGGTGATATACCGATTGATCGAATCCATAGGGGCCGCCTATAATGAATACAAGGTTGCCCGATAAGCTGATCTCCTTTTTGTTGATATAGGCCGCAAATTGGGTGGACGAATATTCGGCACCCTTCTCATCCATCAGGATCACATGGTCAAGCGGGTTTATTTTTTTCAGGATCAGCTCGGCTTCTTTAGCTTTTTGCTGTTCGGCACTGAGGGCCTTGGTGTTTTTCAGTTCGTTAATTTCAACCAGCTCTAATTTAGTATAATGCTTCAGGCGCTTTATATATTTATCAATGCCCTCTTTTAAATAAGCGTCCTCGGTTTTGCCAACTGTTAAAAACGTGATCTTCATATCTAAAACAAATAAACGTTTATTTGAAATATATGTGTTTATTTAGCCTCAACTTTTTTACCAAAAAATGGAACAGGATATTATCAACGATTATACTCAACGGGCCAGTGCCGCGCAGCAGGAAGCCACCAAATATAAAAAACTGGCCAATACCTATTCGCTGCTCAGGCTCAGCATTTTCGCGCTGATTGTTGTAGCCATTAGCATTGCAGTACAGCAGGATGACTTTAGCATTGTGGCGGTAGCTTTTATTATATTGGTTTTCGCTTTTGCCTGGCTTGTATCGCGCCAAAGCCGGTTCGAAAAACTGAAACAATATTTCGACGATCTGCAAAAGGTAAACCTTAACGAGGTTGACAGCATACAAACCCACACCAATATTTATAACGATGGCGCCCGCTTTGCCAGCGAAAAACATTTTTATACTGCCGACCTGGATATTTTTGGTAACGCATCCCTGTATCAGCTGGTAAACCGCACCGCTACTTCAACAGGTAATACCAAACTTGCTGAGTGGTTTGATAAGCCATCAGCAAAAGACGTTATTTTACAACGACAGGAAGCTATCAAAGAGATAAGCACCAAAACCGACTGGAAACTGGAGTTCCAAACCCGCCTGCTGTTTGCCATACAGCAGGATGTTAACCAACTTAAAAACCTGTTTAAATACCTGCACCTTCCGCTTGATATGCCCGGCGAAAAATGGCTTACGCTATATGTCAAAATTGCTCCCTGGTTATTTACGGCAACATTAATACTGGCATGGTTTATCCCCCAGGCAAAGCTTGCAGCTATTATAATTGGGATAGCTAATATGGGTATCGTTTTCTCTAAAGCTATGTACATCAGCAAGGCCGATATAATTGCCGGTAAAATAGGTGATACGTTGGCCAACTACGCCAATGTATTTAAACGCATTGAAGAAGAGCCATGGCAGGCCACCTATAATGCTTCGCTGGCAGGAATATTAAAAAACAGTAAAACCTCCAACAAAATAAAGGAACTCGCCGCGCTTATCAACAAGCTCAATTATCATTTAAATATGATAGTAGGTTTTGTTTTGAACCTATTTTTTTTGTGGGATATCCGCCAGGTGATTGCCATAGAAAACTGGAAACGCCGGAACACCGAAAGCCTGGAAGCCGCCTTTGATGTAATTGCCGCGTTTGAAGCGCTGATCAGCCTCTCAGGATTGGCGATTAATTATCCCGCCTGGGCATTTCCACAAATTGAGGACAAACCCGGCTACACACTAATCGCCCAATCACTTGCCCACCCGCTTATTGATGCCGGTAAACGCATCGAAAATGACTATGAACTGGATGATACCTTTAAAATTGATATCATCACCGGATCAAACATGGCAGGTAAGAGCACTTTTTTACGTACCATAGGCATCAATACCGTACTGGCACTGTGCGGGGCTCCGGTATGCGCTAAAAGCATGCGTGTTTCGGTAATTACCATGATCAGCTACATGCGCATCAAAGATTCATTGAACGAAAGTACCTCCACCTTTAAAGCCGAGCTCGATCGACTGCAAATGCTGCTGGCTGCTGTGGAGAATAAACCTAAGATCTTTTTCCTGATTGATGAAATGCTGCGCGGCACCAACTCGGTTGATAAATACCTTGGCTCAAAAGCTGTGATAGAGCAACTGATAAGTAAAAACGCCGTTGGGCTGGTTGCCACCCATGATCTGCAGATTGCCCGCCTGGAAGATAAATACCCTGAGTATGTACGCAATTTCTACTTCGACATACAGGTAAAGGATGGCGAAATGCTGTTTGATTATAAAATTAAACATGGCGAGTGCAAAACCTTTAACGCTACCTTATTATTGAAACAGATAGGGATTAATGTGGAAGTGGAATAAAGGTTAGAAGCAATGACATTCTTTAAAAATAAAAAGAGCCGGAAGACTAAATCTCCCGGCTCTTGTATTTTCAAAAATCTTGATTCTTGACTCTAATCTCTTGATTCTTCTTATCTACCGCCTGCAGGTGTATTACCCTGACCACCCTGATCGCCTTGTTTAAGGTCATCGTTGTTTACGCCTTTTTTCTGTTGCTGTGGATTGCTGAAGCTTAGCTTACCAAAGTTGTAGCTAAACGTTAAACCGAAAGAACGGAAAGGGAATGCTGTTGAGCTGGTTTGTGTAAACGAAGCATTGCTGATATTGGAGTTAAAGTGTTTATCCCTGGCAAATGGCTGTACAGTATTAAAGCCAATAGCCAGTTTTTTATCCATAAATTGTTTCTTCAAACCAAAGGCGTATATGCCAAACGCCGGGTTGGTACCCTGGATTGTTCTGCGTGCCGAATTGGTAAAGCCAAATAACTCCATCAGTATATTATGGCTAAACTGGTATGAGGCGCTTCCGAAAGCAGTATACTGGAAATAAACACCTGTTTTTGAGGCTGCAATATCATACTGCGGGAATATGGTTGGATTATAAGTGAACCCGTTAATACTTGCCCGTATGGTAAGTGCCTTTACCGGGTTTATCGATCCAAAGAAACTTGCACCAAATGAATTATTTTTACCAACATTTTGGTAAGCGGTACGGGTTCCGTTTATTACCTGGCCATTTATAGTCTCGGTTAAAGGACTTGCGATACCCTCTATCAGGTTATTGGTGTTTTTGTAATAAACCGAGAAATTAAGCACGGATGATTTAACAAACTTATTAACGTTTAACTCCACCGTTTGTGATACCTCGGGCGCCAGGTTCACGTTACCTACGGTTTGGCTTTGTACGTTGCTGCGGTTAATAAACGGATTTAAAAACTGCAGGCTTGGCCTTTGGATACGTTTGCTGTATGATAACTTAATAGTTTGGGTACCCAATTGCTTTTGGATAGTTAAACTTGGCACATAAGTAGTGTAGCTTGATGTAAACGGCTTTAAATCCTGGTAGAGATCGCCTACTTTCTCCGGATCCTGGAAAGGATTTTGCGGATCACCTTTTATCCTGGTGTTTTCAACACGGCCGCCTACCAGTAATGAATAGCTTTTTGGCAAAGTGAAAGTTAATACCGCATAACCGGCGTATACATTCTGATTATAATCATACAGGTTTGAATTCAATGAATCACGTACAGCGTTATTACCGGAGTTATCTGTATTAAATATATCGTAATTGCTGTTTATGCGGCGTTGTATGGTCTTACCACCGGCCTCAATTTTTAATACTTTATTTAAAGGCAATGTATAATCTGCCTGGAAGGTATATTCATTGTTAATACCATTATTATTACCCCTTTGGCTTGGGTTAACCGCGGTAAACAAGCTGGCATAGTCAGTTTTTATATCGCTATGGCTCCATTGCCCGGATAGGGTGAACTCCTCGCCCTCTTTTTTAAACTTATGCGTGTAATCAAGGTTCCAGTCAAATCCGCTAAATTTATTATGCGATTGGGTGGTGCTGGTATACTGGCTTAGTACACCCCCTAAATCAATATTGTTAATTCCCTTTCCTTCAATATTAAAACCACCATCATTAAGTCTAAGGGTACTGTTAAAGCTGTTAAAAGCATTAACCTCATAACCTGCAGTAACAGAGCCTATAGCACCATGCCTTTTAATGCGGCTTGTTGAATTATTATAATTATGGCGGGTAACCGTACCATCGGCATCCCTAAATACCTGGTCGAAAGTGGTTGTAGATGTTTGCGGCCAGGTTAAGTTACCACCGGCATTAATACCCAGGCTAAACCTGTTTTTGTTGTAGTTAAAGTTTATGTTGCCATTGTTTTGACGGGTGCCCACACCACCACTTACGGAACCGCTTATACCCGAAACATTTTTTTGCTTGGTAATGATGTTGATGATACCTCCAGAACCCTCTGCATCATATTTTGCTGATGGAGAAGTTACCACCTCGATGCTTTTGATCTGGTCGGCAGGAATGGTTTTTAATACATCCGCTAAACTGGCCGAAGTTGCGCCTGATGGTTTACCGTTAATAAGTACACGAACGTTTTGATCGCCGCGGATAGATACGTTACCGTTGATATCAACAGCAACCAAAGGTACTTTTTGCAATACATCCGTAGCGTTACCGCCTGCAGCGGTAAGGTCTTTTTCGGCATTGTAAACAATCTTATCTATCTTGTTTTCAATCAGCGGCGCCTGCCCCACTACATTAACCGTTGCCAATGCTTTTGCTCCCGGGGATATGAAAACACTACCCACTTTATTGTCGGGTTTTGAAGCCGTGGTAGTAATTGGCTCAATTGTTTTTGATGGATAACCGATAAAAGATACTATCAGTTTATAAGTACCTGGCTTTACATTATCAATTTTAAAATTTCCCTTTTCGTCGGTTACTACACCGTTTAAGGGCGATTTGCCACCGCTGCGGTATAAACCCACAGTAGTATAATCCATTGGCTTTTTTGTAATTGAATCAATCACTGTACCAGATATACGGCCAACAATATTTGGCCCGCCACCACCCACATTAAACTGGGCTTTAGCCGAAAGAGCAAAACAAAAAAGTGCTATAAGTATGTAAAAACGTTTCATTTGTAAGTATTTTCGTAATTGGAGGCGAAAATACTTTAAATGTTACACCGTAAACCTTTCTTTTTTTACTAAAGTGCAAATTGTCATGTATATGTTACACTAAGAAGATAATAATGCAGAACTACCGTTTATAACCTATTTTTTTGGAAAGTTTTAAGCAAGGCGCTTCCCACCAATAACCAGAATAGCCATGCAAACAAAATGCTCACTATCCTACACCACCATATTAACAATCCTGCCTTTAACTACAATCACCTTTTTAGGCGCTTTACCATCGAGGTATTTTTGTACATCGGTGTTGGCTAAAACGGTAGTTTCTATTTCCTTTACGTCGAGGCTCAATGAAATATTGAGGTTCATCTTCATTTTACCGTTGATAGATATCGGGTAAGCAAATTCATCCTCTATTAAATAAGCGCTGATGAACTTAGGGAACGACGCATACGATAAACTACCGGCCGGGTTACCCAATAATGTCCATAATTCCTCGCAAATATGCGGAGCATAGGGTGACAGGATGATCACCATATCCTGCAATATCGCGCGGTTATTACATTTCAGGTCGGTTAATTCATTTACCGCGATCATGAAGCTGGAAACTGAAGTATTGAACGAGAAACGCTCAACATCTTCCTCCACCTTGCGGATGATCTTGTGTAATGACTTCAGCTCGGCTTTTGAAGGCCCGGCGCCAGATACGCTAAACTCCCAAGCCTCGTTATGGAACATTCTCCAGAATTTACGCAGGAATTTGAACACGCCTTCAATACCATTGGTATTCCAGGGCTTGCTTTGCTCCAACGGACCAAGGAACATTTCATACATGCGCAGGGTATCGGCACCGTAACGGCTAATAATATCGTCTGGATTAACTACGTTGAACTTGGATTTTGACATCTTTTCAACCTCGACGCCACAGATATATTTACCATTTTCCAGTATAAATTCCGCAGTATCAAATTCAGATCTAAACTTTTTGAATTTCTCTATGTTTAGGATCTCATTTTCCACGATGTTTACATCAACATGCAATGGCGAAGTTTTATATTGCTTAATAAGGCCGTGAGAAACAAATGTGTTTGTTCCGCGCCCTTCCTCATCAATCAAACGATATACAAAATTACTCCTACCCTGTATCATGCCCTGGTTTATCAGCTTTTTGAAAGGCTCTTCCTCTCCTACTTTACCAATATCCTTCAAAAACTTATTCCAAAAACGGCTGTACAACAAGTGGCCGGTAGCATGTTCAGATCCACCTATGTATAAATCCACATCTTTCCAGTACTCAATAGCTTCTCTTGATGCAAACTCCTTATCGTTTTTCGCATCCATGTAACGGTACCAATACCAGCTTGATCCTGCCCAGCCCGGCATGGTGCTCAATTCGTATTCTCCTTCTTCATGTTTCCAATTCTCGGCCCTGCCCAATGGCGGTTCGCCGCTTTCAGTTGGCAGGTATTTGTCAACCTCGGGCAATAACAATGGCAGGTGACTTTCTTCAATTAAATGTGGCAAGCCCTCTTTAAAATAAACCGGCACTGGTTCGCCCCAGTAACGCTGGCGGCCAAAAATAGCGTCGCGCATCCTGAAATTTACTTTTGCTTTACCGGCTCCAATCTCTTCCAGTTTGGCAATAACGGCTGCCGTACCTTCTTTATAATCCAACCCGTTCATAAAGTCGGAGTTGATGTATTTACCTTCCTTGGTCGGGTCGGCTTCGGTTTCAATATTTTGGGTATCGAGGATAGGTACTATCGGCAGGTTAAAATATTTGGCAAACAAATAATCCCGCTGATCGCCAGATGGCACGGCCATTACAGCCCCGGTACCGTATCCGGCTAAAACGTAATCGGCAATCCAGATCTGGATCTTTTCGCCATTCAACGGATTCAATACAAAGCTTCCGGTAAACGCGCCCGAAACCGTTTTGGCATCAGCCATCCTGTCAAGCTCCGATTTCTTTTTGGTTACAGCTATATRGGCATCAATATCTGCCTTTTGCTCAGGTGTGGTTAAAGTAGCCACCAATTCATGCTCGGGCGCTATCACCAAAACAGTAACGCCGAAGATGGTATCTACGCGGGTAGTGAAAACCTCGATGTAATTGTGAGTGGTGAGTGATGAATGGTGAGTGGTTTTGTCAAGCGGAAATTTAACTGACGCTCCGGTACTTTTGCCTATCCAGTTCCTTTGCATTTCTTTCAGCGGCTCGGGCCAGTCGATGGTATCCAATCCATGCAATAACCTTTCCGCATAGGCGGTAATTCGCATGCTCCATTGCATCATTTTCTTTTGCTCAACGGGGAAGCCGCCGCGCTCGCTAAAGCCGTCTTTTACCTCGTCGTTTGCCAATACGGTTCCTAAAGCGGGGCACCAGTTTACGGTGCTTTCGCGCAGGTAGGTAAGGCGATATTTTAACAGTTCTGACTGCTGCTCCGGGTTGCTAAACGCTTTCCATTCACCGGCAGTAAAACTCAATATTTCTTCATCACATACGGCGTTGATGCCGGCTGAACCCTTTTGCTCAAAATGCTCAACCAGTTTGGCAATTGATTCGGCTTTATCAGCATCCTTATTATACCAGCTGTTAAACAGCTGCATAAAAATCCACTGTGTCCACTTATAATAATCTGGCGAGCTGGTGCGCACTTCACGGCTCCAATCAAAAGAGAAGCCTATCTGATCTAACTGGCGGCGGTAGGTGGCAATATTTTCTTCGGTGGTTACCGCCGGGTGCTGCCCGGTTTGTATGGCGTATTGCTCGGCCGGTAAGCCAAAGCTATCGTAACCCATGGGGTGCAGCACGTTAAACCCTTTTAAGCGTTTGTAGCGTGCAAAAATATCAGATGCGATATAACCCAGCGGGTGGCCAACATGCAGCCCCGCACCAGATGGGTATGGGAACATATCCAGCACATAATACTTGGGTTTGGTGCTTTTATCTTCGGCTTTAAACGTTCCGTTCTGTGCCCAAAACTGCTGCCACTTTTGCTCTATATCCTTAAATTGATAGTCCATTTTGTTGTTTACGCGTATGAGGTTGCGAAATTAAGAAAATCTCTATTAGTATGGTAGTTTATTGGCGATTAGTTGATTATAGTGTGGCCGCCCATAAAACGCGCCTATGCAATTTAATCCTTATGCTGCTGCTGTCGTGTCAATCTTTAATTGACGTTAGCCTTTAGGCGAAAGTCTTAAGTTCAAAGTCAAAAAAGAGCAAATCCGGCTCATAACTTAGTACTGTTGACTTAACACTACATTGCATGTACCTGGTGCACAAATAAATAACAAATGAACGCCGGTATTATGGATGTTAATTATTTAGTCCACCTATTTGTAATTAACCATATAAGCATTAAATTTGGCAACACTTTCTTAAACCTTAAACATGAAGCACAATTACAAACTCATCCTTTTGGCCTTTATAGGTATGGCATTTACCTGGGCGGCCTGCAGCAAATTAAAAGACGACCCCAACACCAGCACCGTAAGCACCAAAATAGTAAGCACACAAATGGCTGCCAGCCTTAGTGAATCTTTGTACGGCGAACAGGGCGGCTTTAGCATCGAAGATGGTATCGACTATCCAAGCAACCTTGATTTTGCACACAAAGGCAAAATCAAAGTTCAGTCAAACCATCACGTGGGCTGCGGTTTTAAAATTGATACAACCTTTTCGGTTAACTTTGATACCGACAGTGCAAAACTCGATCTGTGGGAAAAAATTAAATACGAGGTTTTATGCACCAACAACATACCATCAAGCGTAAATGTTAATGATAGCTTACATTTAGTTGTAGTTGGCAGCGGCGTTAACCTTACAGAAAAATATGGCAAAAGCTTTTTATTAAAAAGCCTTAACCCCGGCCAAACAGGTGCAAAGCTTCAGTTGGATGGTAAATTGAATTTATCTGTAAACGGAAGCTACAAAGAAAACAACGCTACAAAAACCATTGCGGGTTCATACAGTTTCACTTTATCGGCGCTGGTTATTGACCGCTCTGCAGGTGCTGATATTATAAGCGGAAACGGAACATTTGCCACTAAAGGAACTTATGATAAAGGCACCTGGAACTACTCGGGAACAATTGTATTCATGGCTGGGCATAAAGCCAAGATTACCATTAATGGCGATGTTTATACTATTAATGTTAAAACCGGACAGGTGTTATAACCGATCTATAAGACATTCATATTCCCCGCTTACTGACTGAATAGACAGGGAATTAAGCGCGGGGTGAGGAGAAACTGTTTCTTGAGCACAGCGAAAAATCTACACCCCACTCTAAAATCATGCATACCTGAATGTATGTCATAATAGTTTTCTCACCTCTCCCCCTTTGCTTTAACAGGAACCCGAGGGAACTTTTTTGTTATAATCAGAACTAATAACTTATTATATTGGCAAAGTAAAACCTTTTGCTCCCCCTTTAGGGTGCTGGGGGTTTGCTTAACAATGAAACGTCTATTCTCAAATCTTTCCTTCCAGGTTCTTATCGCTATTGCCCTCGGTGTTGTCGTCGGACTAAACTTTAAGGGCTTTGCCTCCACTGCCGAGCTCATCAGCAAAACGTTCATCAGCCTTATTACCATGCTGATAGCGCCTATTATATTTTTCACCATTGTGCTGGGTATTGCCGGCATGAGCGATATGAAAAAGGTTGGCCGCGTGGGCGGCAAGGCACTGCTTTATTTTGAAATAGTTACCACCTTTGCCCTTATCATCGGCGTTACGGTGGCCAATATCATTAAACCCGGCGCCGGTTTTGTAAGCCATGCCGTTGCAGATACCAGCAAGCTTGCAGCGTATGAAAAAGCTGCTGCCGAAATGCACTGGGGCGATTTCATTGCCCACATTGTACCCGGCAATGTGTTTGATGCGTTTGCCAAAGGCGATATATTGCAGATCCTGTTCTTCGCTATTTTGTTTGGCGTTGGGTTGAGCCGCATGGGCGAAACCGGTCAATCGGTTATCCAGCTGTTTGATAAGCTCTCCAAAGTGTTCTTCAACATCATGAAGATTGTAATGAAGGTAGCCCCTTTAGGAGCATTTGGTGGGATGGCATTTACCATCAGCAAGTATGGCTTAAAAACCTTGCAGCCATTAGCGCTGCTGATGGGTTCTGTTTATTTAACTATGCTCCTGTTCATTTTTGTAGTGCTGAATATCATTTGCCGCATCTATAAATTCAGCCTGTGGCAATACCTCAAATATATCCGGCAGGAAATACTGATTGTGCTGGGTACCTCCTCTTCCGAATCTGCGTTGCCGGCCATGATGGAGAAGATGGAAAAATTTGGCTGCTCCAAGTCGGTGGTCGGTTTGGTGATCCCTACGGGGTATTCCTTTAACCTGGATGGCACTACCATTTACCTATCCATGTGCGTAATATTTTTGGCGCAGGTATTTAATGTCCCCTTATCACTTGCCCAGCAATTAACCATTATTGGCATCCTCATGATCACCTCCAAAGGCGCCGCAGGGGTAACAGGCAGCGGCTTTATAGTGCTTAGCAGCACACTTACCGCAATAAAAATTATCCCTGTTGAAGGTTTGGCTATACTGATAGGTGTAGACAGGTTCATGTCCGAAGCCCGGGCCATTACCAATGTAATTGGCAATGGAGTGGCAACTATTGTGATTGCGAAAAGTGAGGGAGAGTTTAGCCCCCCGGCCTCCTGAAGGGGGAGTTTTTTGATGGGTTTATTTAGATATTTTTCTCTTAATATCCGGGCGTATCCCGCTGGTAGAAGCGGGCCGGGCTTTCCCCTCATACGCCTGCAGGCATTGCGCACGGGCCGGTATCCGGTACAATCCCTTACGCGAGAATAGTGATAAACAAAAACGAGGATGAAAACAAACATCCGGGCTTTAAAAATTCAATACTTACCATGCAGGAAAACAAATATTCAGGAATGACAGTAAACGAAAGGCTTTATACAAGCGGTTTAATGAATGAGTTTGAAAAAGCAGTTAGAGAGAAAAATATTGAAAAAGTTAAATCTATCTTAAAAGAAATAGAATTAACAGATGACATAACAATCATTGCTATTTTAAAGCAAATAGGATTACAATAAATTCTCCCGGCTACGCCAATTCGCACGAGTATGCATTAAGCTATCACAGTGGCCTATACATAATATAAGTATCTACAAGCCCCAGTTGAAGGTGCCTGAAACCATTGGGGGTAGTGCCAATAATGGTAAAGCCATTTTTTTGCCAAAGCTTTACCGCCTGGTGATTGGTTGAAACTACTATATTAAATTGCATACCCAGGTACCCCTGTTCTTTAGCTATTTGCATAGAATGCCGGCAAAGCAGGCTTCCTATGCCTTTGCCCCTGGCATCAGGATGTACCATATAGCCGCAATTGGCTATATGGTTGCCCAGCCCCACCTGGTTGGGCTTCATGATGTAGGTGCCCAATATTTTATGATCCTCTTCGGCAATAAACGTTTGGATTGGGCTTGCAAACCAATGTTTTTGTAAATCGGCTTTAGGAGTTTCAGGATCAAACGCGTACGTATCTCCTGTTTGTATAACTGTTGAGAATATCTCCCAAATGGAATCATAGTCCTGTTCAGTAGCTGGTCTTATTTTCATAACCTGTAAACTTCCGCTATAGTTGTGGTATTACGGGTTACAAATCGTTTTTAGTTTTTTGCTGTAATCCGCATTTAGTGGCTCGTTGGTTTGGGCAAGGCGCTGCGATCCTACGTTGGCCGGGCAGGCAATACCTTTAGGGCCGTCATAAACCAGGTCGGGTTTGGTGCTGATCAGTTCTTTAGGTACATAAACCTGTACCCGGGTAACAGGATACCCACTCGGGAAATAACGGATATAATAACCATCCGGATGTAAAGACCATATGCCCGACGGTACTTCGGGATTAGGTTGCGGAGCTATGCCGGCCAGCATGGCGTATTTTTCCATTTCTTCGTATGATGCATTACCCGATGCGGCCAGCTGGCGGATATTGTTCTCGGCCTCAAAAACGCTTTGCGCGGCGGCCGGCAGCTGGTCTTTGGCCTTTGCCACCAGGCTTGCCGGAAGTACACCCAGCGCGCCCCCCTCCAGCATAAGCAGTTCCTGCGGAGATAATAAAATGGTTGCAGTTAGTTTGATATCTGTACCAAAATCAGCAAAACGGGTACGGGCGACTATTGCCCAAAGTAATACCTGGATACTACGCTGTTTTACGTCGGGATGTTTTTCGGCATTTTTAAGTATCAGTATCACCACATCGGCCTTGGGCCCCAATACCGGTGCCAGCATATAGCCATCGCCGGTGCTTGGCCCACGTGTACCGGCGTGCAGGCAATAACTTTTGTTGGTCATTTCAAAAAAGCCTGCGCAAAGTTTAAAACCGCCGCCGGGCGCTTTGGGTAAAAGGTATAAAGGCTCGGGTTGCTGTCCTTCAATAAATGATGGTGGTTTGGAACCTGTTTTGTTTACATCTTTAAAACTGGTTGTAATGGCCTGCGGCTGTTTCAGGATCTTGTTTAAACCACCGCCCGAGGCCATCTCGGTGCCTTTATCCAGTAATTTTTTACCAAGCCCGCCAAATTGAGCCTGGGCGGCAGTAATGCAAAACATAAATGCAATAAGTGTAGCAAATTTTTTGTGTGTTTTCATAAGTAACAGGATGTTTAGATGCTGCTAAATTAACTAAAACAATATTAATCGGGTGTTGCAATTAAGTCTGTTTTTTTCTGACAGCTTTCGAAGGGCATAGCAATGGGTAAATTTTCGGGCTATAGTGAAAAATAGTGCTGCTTTCTGCATTCCTCCCAGCTGAGGTCAATCTTTATGCCATTCAACTACATTGAATGAAGTGATTGTTGAATCTTTAGAAAACGATAGCTTTAGTTTTTTAGAATATTCAACATCAGTATCGCCACCATATTTAATTATGATATTATATATGATCAGATTATTTTCTATCCGGTCAGGGCTTCCTAAGAGTTTTATTAATTGTTGTATAGTCATCCCTTTCAATTTATGATTCTTGGTCAAATCGTTTAGCATGTTACCCCGATATTCGGAAGGGAATCCCGGATCGCTATTTTGCCATCTTTCTTTGTTGTATTTTGTTTCAAATGTGCATGAAGCGATAAGCGGAATTAACAGGTAAATTAAAAGTCTACACATACGGTTATTAAAGGGTTTCATAACGATATTATTTGATAACGTGATCTTCATTTGGCTCCGCCGCTGTCGCAAGGCTCCAGCCTTGTGACCCGCATGCTAAGTATGCACCATGCATTTAGGACAGCACTATGTCAGGCAATCAAAATATTGCATCCTTACAAAAACATCTATCTCAAAAACGGTTACAAAACTTACAAAATATAATCCTTCGGGATTTCTGAATTTATAATTGCGGCTCATGCGTTAAAAATACAAAATCTCGGATGAAACCTACATCTGCGATTTGCGTGAAAAGCCAACAGCGGGCGCGGACCTACAGGCAAAGGCAAAGCAAGGACTTGTAACGGTAAACCTGGCCGCCGGTTTTATCGGGTGAAACAACCAAAACCTGCCTGGTAAAGCAAATTATTTAATACCATAAAGTCACTTTTATGTTAACATATAAAATTACCTGCCCCGGGGGTTTGACATTCGGACAAAAACTTTAGCTTTGCCGTACTAAACGAAAAAAACCAATGAGTGTTCTCGTAAATAAAGATTCAAAAGTTATTGTACAAGGTTTCACCGGTAAAGAAGGCAGTTACCATGCCGAGCAAATGATTGCTTATGGTACCCAGCTTGTTGGCGGTGTTACACCTGGTAAGGGCGGTCAGTCGCATTTAGACAGGCCTGTTTTTAACACTGTTAAAGATGCCGTTGACCAAACGGGCGCCGATGTATCTATCATTTTTGTACCTCCGGCTTTCGGCGCTGATGCCATTATGGAAGCTGCTGAGGCTGGCATTAAGGTTATTGTTTGTATTACCGAAGGCATCCCTACAAAGGATATGATTGCGGTAAAAGAATACTTAACCGATAAGGATGCACGCCTTATTGGCCCTAATTGCCCGGGAATTATTACTGCTGATGAAAGCAAAATTGGTATTATGCCAGGCTTTATCTTCAAAAAAGGTAATGTTGGCGTTGTTTCAAAATCAGGAACTTTAACTTACGAGGCGGTTGATCAGGTGGTTAAAGCCGGTTTAGGTATCACTACCGCTATAGGTATTGGCGGCGACCCTATTATTGGCACCCCAACCAAAGAAGCTGTTGAACTATTAATGAATGATCCCGATACTCATGGCATTATCATGATAGGCGAAATTGGCGGAAGCATGGAAGCTGAAGCCGCCCGCTGGATTAAAGAATTTGGCACTAAACCGGTTGTAGGTTTTATTGCCGGCCAAACCGCGCCTCCGGGCCGCAGGATGGGTCACGCGGGTGCAATTGTTGGCGGTGCCGATGATACAGCTGCTGCCAAAATGAAAATTATGGCCGAGTGCGGGATCCGCGTTGTAGAATCTCCTGCAGAAATTGGCGCTGCTATGGCAGAGGAATTGGCGAAGTTATAGTCCCCTAACCCCCTAAAGGGGGAACTGGAAAAACATATTTGAATCCTGGTCAGTTTTGGCCGGGATTTTTTTGTTTTGTTTTAAATTAAATTTACCCGTAACGTATATAGGACATGAAAACAGCTAAAGAATATACCTACAAAAATAAATCGCTTATAGTGGAGCTTAGTTTGTTGATTATGATGACTTTGTTAGTCATTTATATAATTATAAAAATGTATCAACATCTTTTCCTTGCGTTAATTATAGCATCTATACCAGGCACTTTTTTGTATTTTCAAATTTATGTAGTAAGGGTACTCTTGCAATTTAGAAAATACGATAATGGCAAGCAATTAATAATTAGTGAAGACAGGACTATACTTACCTGCATCCATCAAAACAATACAATCAATATCAACCAAACAGATATTAACCGGGTTGAAATATATGAGCAAAAGGATTTAGGTAAATTCGGCAAATACGATTACATGGTTATTTATACTAATGCAGGTGAGCAAATAATTATAACCGATTTAACAGTTCCTTTGCTGGTGTTTGATAGAATTATGGAATTGTTTTTGAAAAAGCGTCCGAGAGTTTATTTCAAAAAACAATTCAATTTTATTGATAGCAAAAAATTTCCACTGCCTTAAATATTACGGCCGGATTAGTATATTATATCCCATTAACAGCTATAAATTCTTTATTTTTAGAAAATCAAGCTTTAACTTATGATCACTAAAAATCTGCATAAACTATTGGGCATAGTCCTGTTGTTTGCCTGTTGCGCAACAGCCACAGCCCAAACCTACAAGCCCGCCGTCTTTACCGATCCCGACAGGTTAAAAAAGATAGAGGCCACCTTCCCCGTCATCGACCAGATTTATAAGGAGTATGCCGAAAAAAATCATTGGCCGGGTCTGGCATATGGTGTCATTGTAGATGGTAAACTGGTTCACGTAGGCGGCCTTGGCTATACCGATGTTCCGAATAAAATTGCAGCCACCTCTAAATCCGCTTTCCGCATTGCATCTATGACCAAAAGCCTCACTGCCATGGCCATTTTAAAGCTACGCGACGAAGGCAAACTGAAACTGGATGACCCGGCCTACCTGTACATTCCCGAGATGAAGAATACCAGGTACCTTACCAAAGATGCAGCGCCGGTAACTGTAAGACACCTGCTCACCCACGCTGCCGGCTACCCGGAAGATAATCCCTGGGGCGACAGGCAACTGGCCGTTAGCGATGATGAGCTGATAGCGCTTTATAAAAAAGGTGTATCCTTTTCCAACAACCCCGGTTTAGGCTACGAGTATAGTAACCTTGGCTTTGCTACACTGGGCTATATCATCAAAAAGGTATCCGGCAAAACCTATGAAACCTACATCAACGAAAATATCCTGAAACCTTTGGGCATGACACATACCTACTGGGAATATACTAAAGTACCCAAAGAGCAATTGGCGCTGGGGTACCGCTGGCTGGATGATAAATGGGTGGAGCAACCCTTGCTGCACGATGGTGCCTATGGCGCCATGGGAGGCCTTATTACTACTATAGAGGATTTTAGCAAGTATATGTCGCTTCACCTGGATGCCTGGCCGCCGAGGGATGATGCCGAAACCGGCCCCATAAAACGAAGCTCGATCCGCGAAATGCAGTACCCCTGGGATGTAAATTATTTAACGGCCAATGCCAAAACAACTACCGGTCGCCCCTGCCCTAATGTGAGCGCCTATGCTTATGGCCTGCGCTGGGCCAAAGATTGCGATAACCGGGTTTATATTGGCCACACGGGCGGCTTACCGGGCTTTGGCAGCCAATGGAATATCATGCCCGATTATGGTATAGGTGTGGTTTCATTCGCCAACCTTACCTATGCGCGCGCAGGCTACCCTAACACGCAGGTGTTGGATACATTGCTTGCCCTATCTGGAATTAAACCACGCCAATTGCCGCCTTCTGTTATACTTGACCAGCGTAAAAATGACCTCCTGAAAGTTATCGCCGACTGGAGCAAAGCCAAAGAAAGCGGCATTTTTGCCGACAATTTTTTTATGGATTACTTTCCCGAAAAACTAAAAGCAGCGGCCGCTGAAGCTTTTGCAAAAGCAGGCAAAACGGCAAGTATTGGTGATGTGATAGCAGAAAATCAATTGAGGGGATATTTTATTATTAAGGGAGAAAATGCCAATATCAAAGTAAGTTTTACGCTCACGCCGGAGAACCCGCCTTTGATACAGGAGTATCATTTGGATATAAGCCCACCGGCCCTCTGAAGGGGAATTCAGTGGTAAAAGCGACTTTCCCGGCACCGTCAAACCAATGTAAACATCCCCCTGTAAAACATTTAATGCCCTCAATTTGTCGTATCTTTATGTAGGTGAAAATGGGGTTCTTATCGATAAAATCAATAATCAATCGGTGAAATTCCCCTAATAATCAGCTTAATCATAAATAAATGGAATATAACAAATTAACGCCCGAAGAAGAAAGGGTAATACTATACAAAGGTACCGAGCGGCCATTTACGGGCGCTTTGCTAAATAATGATGCCCATGGTTTATATGTTTGCAAACGTTGCGACACGCCGCTTTACACTTCCGAATCGAAATTTGAATCGCACTGCGGCTGGCCAAGTTTTGATGATGAGATTCCTGGCGCGGTAAAAAGAGTAACAGATGCCGACGGTCATCGGGTTGAAATTGTTTGTGCAAATTGCGGTGCGCATTTGGGTCACGTTTTTGAAGGCGAATACCTCACTCCAAAAAATACCCGCCATTGTGTAAATTCTGTGTCGATGAAATTTGTATCGGCCCAAAATGCTTAAATAATTTTTAACCCATTCAGGAATATCCGGGTAATGATTATCGTCCCGGATATTTTGTTTTTCCACATCCGGGGTTTGAGATCGTATTTGAGACCGATTTTCGAAATCCCTATCAACCCTTAGCAAAGGTGTTATGCATTTTTCAATAACTGTCGGTGTTAAGTAAAGTAATTTATAATGTTAAATTATTGTATCTGGCAAGTTTTTACACTATGCATTTTAGTGGTTATTTTTAATTAGCTGTAATCAAGTTCATTAATTTTCTGTTTCGCTGAATGGTTTAAAAAGTTATTKYACTAAGTGTTAATAACTCGGGCCTTTGTTAAAARMTWKCATTAACAGCTTTCCAAAGCAAACATTAACTTTGTTGTAGAAGGCAATAAAAAAGTATTCAACAGACAGCCGGATGCACTCGTCATCTAACAATACAAACACTTAGCTGTCAGAGATTTACATGCTAAACCATTGTGGTTAACCAAACCAAATCACAAAAACTCGAGAGCTTTATGTATAATAAGGCTCGCTTTGGTGTCTGATGGCGCTACGTAAAAATAAAACGAAAAAAAACAGGTACCAATGATACAGGAAGACGAAATATTACTGAAAGAGAACAAAGACAGGTTTGTGATACTACCTATTAAGTATCCGGCCATTTGGGAAATGTACAAAAAGGCTGAAGCCAGTTTTTGGACAGCCGAGGAGATCGATCTTTCGGATGATATGAAGCATTGGGAAAACCTGAATCCGGGCGAGAAACATTTCATTTCGCATATCCTGGCTTTCTTTGCAGCAAGCGATGGTATAGTGAATGAAAACCTAGCCGTGAATTTTATGAGCGAGGTACAGTTACCAGAGGCCCGTTGCTTTTATGGTTTCCAGATCATGATGGAGAATATCCACTCAGAAACCTATGCCCTGTTAATTGATACGTATATAAAAGACCCGGCCGAAAAAGACCGCCTGTTTCATGCTATTGATACTATACCATGTGTAACCAAAAAAGCAGAATGGGCGCTGCGCTGGATAAACAATGGCAACTTTGCCGAGCGTTTGGTGGCTTTTGCCGCTGTTGAGGGCATCTTCTTCTCGGGTAGCTTCTGTTCTATCTTCTGGCTTAAAAAACGCGGCCTGATGCCGGGATTAACCTTCAGTAATGAGTTAATTTCGCGTGATGAAGGTTCGCATTGTGAATTTGCCTGCCTGCTGTACAAAATGCTGAACAAAAGGTTAAGTGCCGATGCCGTTTTAAAGATCATTACCGACGCGGTTGAAATTGAAAAAGAATTTGTAACCGATGCATTGCCGGTTAACCTGATTGGCATGAACGCCAAAATGATGGGCCAGTATATTGAATTTGTGGCCGATAGATGGCTGGGCGAGCTGGGTTACGAAAAACACTACGGTGCAAGTAATCCGTTCGACTTTATGGAGATGATATCCCTGCAGGGCAAAACCAACTTCTTTGAAAAACGTGTTGGCGATTACCAGAAAAGCGGTGTATTAAACAACGCCGAGAGCAAGGCGTTTTCATTGGATGAAGACTTTTAAGTCAGTATCAAGTAATTAGTATCAAGTATCAGGATACTTAATTACCCCTAAAAATCACCGGTTGGTAAAAGGTCTTGCTACCTGATACTAACTACTTGATACAAAAAATAAGAGTTAACAATATACAATATATACACAAGTTGGTTCAGGTCTTGCTACCTGGTGCTAACTACTAAATACCACTAACATGCTTGTAGTAAAAAGAGACGGTAGAAAAGAATCGGTAAAATTCGACAAGATCACAGCACGTATCGAAAAACTGTGCTATGGGTTCCAGCTGGTTGACCCAATTGATGTGGCAAAAAAGGTAATTGAAGGTTTATTTGATGGAGTAACCACATCAGAACTGGATAACCTTGCTGCCGAAACTGCCGCGTCACTAACGACGAAGCATCCTGATTATGCTTTGCTGGCATCGCGCATCGCGGTATCAAACCTGCACAAAAACACTATCAAGTCGTTTTCCGAAACCATGCGCATCCTGTACAATTACGTGGATGGCAAAACGGGCAAAAATGCTTCACTTATAGCCGATGACGTATGGGAAGTTATTGAGGCCAATGCCGAACTGCTGGATAGCACCATCATTTATGACCGCGACTTTGGTTTCGATTACTTCGGTTTTAAAACCTTAGAAAAATCATACCTGTTAAAGGTTGACGGTAAAATTGTTGAGCGCCCGCAACACCTGTTTATGCGTGTATCGGTAGGTATCCACAAGGAGGATGTAGAAAGCGCCATCAAAACTTACCATTTAATGAGCGAGCGCTGGTTCACACACGCTACGCCTACGCTTTTCAACGCAGGTACACCCAAACCACAAATGTCGTCATGCTTTTTATTAACCATGAAAGATGACAGCATTGATGGTATATATGATACTTTAAAACAAACCGCTAAAATATCGCAAAGCGCCGGTGGTATTGGTTTAAGCATCCACAATGTAAGGGCTACAGGCTCATACATCAGCGGTACAAACGGTACAAGCAACGGCATTATCCCAATGCTGCGTGTATTTAACGATACCGCCCGTTATGTTGACCAGGGCGGCGGCAAGCGTAAAGGCGCTTTCGCTATTTACCTTGAGCCATGGCATGCGGATATATTTGAATTTTTAGACCTGCGCAAAAACCACGGTAAAGAAGAAATGCGCGCCCGCGACCTGTTTTATGCCCTTTGGGTATCCGACTTATTCATGGAGCGTGTTGAGGCCAACGAAGAGTGGAGCCTGTTCTGTCCGCATGAAGCACCAGGCCTGGCCGATTGCTTTGGTGCCGAATTTGTTGAATTGTACACCCGGTACGAGAAAGAAGGCCGTGCACGCCGGACCGTTAAAGCACAGGAACTTTGGTTTGCCGTATTGGATGCCCAGGTTGAAACCGGCACACCATACCTGTTGTATAAAGATGCTGCCAACAGCAAATCGAACCAGCAAAATTTAGGTACCATAAAAAGTTCAAACCTTTGTACCGAAATTATGGAGTACACCGATGCCAATGAAATAGCGGTTTGTAACCTTGCTTCATTAGCATTGCCACGCTACATCAGCAACGGTGCATTTGATCATAATAAACTGTATGATGTAACTTACCAGGCCACTTTAAACCTGAATAAGATCATCGATCATAACTACTATCCGGTTAAAGAAGCCGAATACTCAAACCTGCGCCACCGCCCTATTGGTTTAGGTGTACAAGGTTTGGCCGATACTTTCATTCAGCTGCGTATGCCGTTTGAAAGCGACCAGGCAAAACAACTGAACAAAGAGATTTTTGAAACCATTTACTTTGCTGCCATGACGGCTTCAAAAGACCTGGCTATAAAAGATGGCGCTTACGAAACGTTTAAAGGTTCGCCATTGTCAAAAGGTAAATTCCAGTTTGATCTTTGGAATGTATCGCCTGCCAGCACCCGTTGGGATTGGGAAAACCTGCGCCTTGATGTAATGAACCATGGTGTGCGTAACTCGCTGTTAGTTGCACCGATGCCAACCGCGTCAACGTCACAAATATTGGGTAACAACGAGTGCTTTGAGCCATATACCTCAAACATTTACACCCGCYGTGTATTAAGTGGTGAGTTTATTGTAGTAAACAAATATTTGCTGCGCGATTTGGTTAACCTTGGTTTATGGACCCCTGCTATGAAAGATAAGATCATCACAGCTAACGGATCTGTACAGGATATCGCTGAAATACCTGCCGATATTAAAGAACTGTACAAAACAGTTTGGGAAATTAAGATGCGCAACATTATTGATATGGCTGCTGATAGAGGCGCTTATGTTTGCCAGTCGCAATCATTAAACCTGTTCATCAACTCGCCAAACGCTTCCAAACTTACTTCAATGCACTTCTACGCATGGAAGAAAGGCTTAAAAACAGGTATGTATTACCTGCGTACACAAGCCGCTTCGCAAGCTGTTAAGTTCACTGTTGAAAACCAGGGCGGATCAAACATGGAACCAGTTATTCCTGAGCATGTAAACCAGCTTGCTGATAACGTTCCGGAAGGCCCAAGCTGCTCGATGGAAGAAGGTTGCGTTACTTGTTCTGCGTAATTTTTTGGACAAAGGATTTTTGGACAAAAGATAAAGGACTATAGGAAAAGTCCATAAGCCACAGGGTTTATGGACTTTTCCTTTTGATGCCTTTTTGGGGAATAACGGATTGCATCATACAGCACAATTGTTTATATTTAATGACACTGATGTTTTATTAATTATTTCAACTTTCTCTACCTTCGTACATAACCATGGTCTATGGACCATCGACCACGAACTAAAAAAATGCACCCAAAACACGAGATCATCCGTTGCGAACGCTGTGAGGCCCCTTTTGAATGTAAAGCAAATTCATTCACCAAGTGCCAGTGCAGTACTGTGCAGCTTACCCTTAACGAGGTGCAATATGTAAGCGAGCTTTATGAAGGGTGCTTATGTGTCAATTGCCTGCTGGTTGTTCAGCAGGAGTATAGGGTTGGTATGGGATTGGTTTAATTGTAGATAATCGTGCATTTCCACGCGTCATTGCTGTAAGTGCCGACCAGCCCAGCTGGAAAAAACAGTAATGGCATGTATGGATACCACAACCGCCTCCTGATCGTCATTGCGAGTATCCATCAGGTAAGAACCTGAAAAAAATCGTGATGACGTGTTTACTTATGCAAGTAGTTGGCCTGTCACCCTGAGCCTGTCGAAGGGTCGCGCGCAGAGGCCTTCACCCGCTATGCTTCGACAGGCTCAGCATGAC